>JANRJG010000041.1 GCA_033875315.1 Candidatus Methylacidiphilales bacterium | reverse complement strand
GGCTTTTTGGCCCCAGCCCGGAGGGTGATGGCGGCACCTGCCCGCCCCCTTCGTCGTCCCTTCCTTGCGTATCTCGTCCCGATATGCGCGGTCACTCCTCCTCGGGCCCGGGCAGGTGGCACTCATCACGCGGGCCACGGGGGTTATCCGGATAGGCTCTTAGTGGTTGGACCCATTGTCATGGAACAAGCCCGCTTCCGTAGGTGGTCGCAGGCTTTGCGCTCCGGCCACGCGGTGAATCAAAGGAGAGCGACGTCGGGCAGGCGGGACATGGCCTTGTCCAAGGTCAGGACCGTTAATCCGCGTTGCTGGTAATCGTCGGCGATCAGGCGGTCGAGCAAACCACAACCGCCCTGGGCTTCCAACAGTTCCCGGACACTCAATCCATTGAGGGGTGCGATGAGGCCGCTGGAAAAGAGGGTGAGGAATGCGGCGCGGGCGTCTTCCTTGGAGACTCCGTAGTGGTGCTGTAGGGAGATGTAGGCTTCGCCGATGACTTGGTTGGAGGCGAGAATTTCGGCATCAGGCGCCTGGGCGAGTAAGCGTTCCAGAGCGCGGACTGTCTTGCGGTAGCCTTCCTCGGGATCGCCAGTCAGAAGGCGGACGAGGATGGAAGTATCAATCCCGTAGGGCGCGGTCATGCGGTTGGCGTCGGAAGGTCTGGATGTCGAAGGTGCCCTGACCCTTGCGCAAGTGGCCGCGGAGGGGGGCGAGCTTGGTGGCATCGACGCGGCGGGCACGGAGGAGGAAGCCGCCGGAGGTGGGTTGGATTTCGAGCCGGTCCCCGGGGCCCACGCCCATGGCGTCGAGCACCCGTGCTGGGAAGGTCACCTGGCGTTTGCTGGTGATTTTGGCGATCATTCCGGGAATGATAAGTCACATTACCCGAAATGTCAAAAAGTAAGGAGCAAAGGGCCGGGGAAAGTCATGTTTGAAGCGCTAATTCACGTCAATGGACGCGAATCTCGGAGGTAAGATTGCGGGTCTGGAGTTTGGAACGAATCGAGCCCACGCCATCTACCACGGATGATAAAAAAACGATCACGCCTTGAAGAGCTGCCCCATCTTTTGTCCGAGGAGTTTGGAGGCGCCGAAGAGGCAGGCGGCCAGGAGTCCCATGGCCAGGACGCCGAGGGCGCAGGCGATCGACGGGGCGGTGGGGGTGATGCGGCCCATGAGCATGTAAACGGCTTTGGTCACGGGGTAGAAGACAGTCTCTTGCGCAAGGATCATGCCGTTGCTGACATCGAGCATGGCGAAGGAGAAGGTCAGGATGGTGCCGGCGATGAGGTTGGCGCTGAGCAGGGGCAGACTGATCTGCAACAGCGTTTTCCACGGGGTGGCACCCAGGTTGGCCGAGGCTTCCTCGAGGGAAACGTGGGTTTGCTGGAATCCGGCGTAGGCGGCACGGACAATATAGGGCAGGCGGTGGATGGCGTAGGCGATGACCAGCAAAAGGGTGGGGTTTTTGCGCGGGTCGAAGAGGGTGAGCCAGGCCGCGTTCCAGTCCGTCCATGATTCGGGGAAGACCGGGCGGCTGAAGGCCACGAAGTAAGCAAAGGCGAGCACGAGGCCGGGAAGGGCCAGGGGGATCATGGCCATGATATCGAGGAGGTTTTTCCCGCGGAAGTTCTCTCGAGCCAGCATGTAGGCCACGCAGAACCCGAGGACGAGGTCGAGCGAGGCCGAGGAAACAGCGTAGATGAGCGAATTCTTGATGCTGAGCGAAGTCAGGTCGGTGCGGAAGATTTCGCCGTAGTAGGCAGCGGACCATTCCGAGGGGAAGACACTGAAGAACCACTTGGCCGAGAAAGACTGGATGATGACCCCTAGGTGGGGCAGGAGGGAAACCCCGATCAAGAGAGCGACGGCGGCGGTCATGAACCACCCTTTGGCGGGGGAGAGGCGGTGGATGTCATCGTAGCTGGCGCTCCGTCCCAACATGGCGTAATTGCCCTCGCCGAGCTTTTTCCCGAGGAGGAAGAGGAGGGAGACCAGGATGAGGGTGATGACCACGAGGGCGTAGCCGAGGGGGTTGTCGGCTTGGGTGACGAGGTTGAAGATTTGCGTCGGGACGGTGGTCTGGAACTCGAACATCAGGGGAACACCGAGGTCGGTGAAGGCGGCGACGAAGACCAATGTTGATCCGGCGAAGATCCCGGGCAGGGCGAGGGGCAGCGTGACGGTGCGGAAGATACGGGAGCCACCAGCCCCGAGGTTGCGGGCGGCATCGCGCAGGCTGGGGTCGAGGTTGGCCAGGGCGGCCTGCACGCTGAGATACATGATCGGGTAGAGGTGCAGGACCTGGAGCAGGATGATGCCGGCGAAACCACCCTCGCCGAACCAATCCGGCGGATGTTTCAGGTCGACCAGCCTGCATTGGCTCAAGAGGAGATTGAGGCTGCCGAAGCGGGAGAAGAATTGTTTCAAACCGATGGCGCCGACAAAGGGGGGAAGAATGAGGGGCAGGAGCATGGCCCCGCCCAGGAGTGCCTTCCCGGGGAAGTCGCATCGGAGGAAAAAGTAGGCCAGGGGGACGGCGATGAGCAGGGTGAAGAAGGTGGACCAGCAAGCGATGAGCAGGCTGTTGGTGAAACATTCGCGGTAGAAGGGGTTCTCGAAGATGATGCGGAAGTAATCGAGGGTGAACGTGCGGGAGCCTCCGGCCTCGATGAAGAACGCGCCCTGGAGGAGATAGCCCACCGGGTAGATGAGGAAGAGTCCAAAGAAGAGGACAAGGAAGGGGAGGAGGAGTTTTTTCATGCCGGGAGAGACTGTTTGAACAGAAGGTAACAAAGGAAACTGAGCAAGGCAGGGAATGGGGTTGGGTCAGGAAACAAATTTAAGGAGGTCTTTTTCTTCAACACGGAGACGCAGCGTGGAACCCTCGGCATGGTAGTCGGGGAGCCAGGCTTTCACTTCCTCGGCGGTGTCCATTTTCACCGTGACCTGGTTCTTGCTGCCGAGATAGGAGGAGAAGACAACCTTTCCCGGGAGGCCGTCGGGATGGACGGACACTTTTTCCGGCCGGAAGCCGACCTGGCCGTCTGCCCCGGGGGCGAGTTTCTGGGCGATGGCCGAGGAGGCGGGGAAGAGGTTGATCTCGCCGATGAAAGAAGCGACGAAGGCATTGGCCGGGCGGTTGTAGATGTCCTGCGGCGTGCCGATCTGCTGGATTTTTCCGGCGTTCATGACCGCGATGCGGTCGGCCAGAGAGAGGGCTTCCTCCTGGTCGTGGGTGACGTAGACGCTGGTGATGCGGGTGGCGGCGTGGATTTTTTTGATTTCCTCGCGCAGCTCGATCCGCAGCTTGGCGTCGAGGTTGGAGAGGGGTTCGTCGAAGAGCAGGAGGTCGGGCCGGACCACCATGGCCCGGGCCAGGGCGACGCGTTGTTGCTGGCCGCCGGAGAGTGAGGCGGGTTTGCGGTCGGCCAGGGCGGCCATCTTCACCTGGGCCAGGGCGTCGTTGACGCGGGTTTTTAGCTCGGCCTCCGGGGTTTTGCGGACGCGCAGGCCGTAGGCCACGTTTTCGAAGACGGTCATGTGGGGCCAGACGGCGTAGTTTTGGAAGACGAGGGCGGTGTTGCGCTCGTGCGGGGGGACCGCGTTCATCCGGCGGTCGCCAAAGTGGATGTCGCCCTCCTCGGGGTGGTAGAATCCGGCCAGCATGCGCAGGAGGGTGGTCTTGCCGCAGCCTGAGGAACCGAGAAGGAAGAACATCTCGCCGTCCTGGATCTCGGCGCTGACGTGGTCGACGATGGTGGTGGTGCCGAAGCGTTTGACGATTTGGGAGAGGGTGATTTTCATGGTGTGAGGCTGTCGGCTGTCGGCTGTCGGCTTTCAGCCAAGGCAGGTTGTGGGGGAGAGACGGGTGGAAGGAGTTTCAGCGCCATTGTTTTGTTGGCTGACGGCTGAGGGCTGACAGCCGATAGCTTCTTGAATCGTTCGACCGAGCGGGCCATCCATTCGTTTTCCAGACGTCGGGCGCGGAGCTTGTCTTTGCGCCAGACGGCGGCCAGTTCTGTCGCTTCGGCCTCGCTGATGAGCGGGCGGGTGAATTCCGCCAGGGCAGGGCCTCGCAGGGGCTCCGGGAGGGTGAGGAGGTGGCGCCAAGCGGCGCGGAGGTGGGAGTGGACATCGATGACCCCTTGGCCGATCAGGGCGTTGACCACGTTCCAGCGCTTGCTGCCCATGGGGGAGTCGTAATGGAAGGGGTAGTCGATGGCAAAGGGGTTGAGGGGGACGAGCAGATCGGTCAGGTCGCCCTGGTAGTCGCGGGGGAGCACCCCCATGCGGGTGATGCCAAAGCGGGTGGCGCCGCCGGGTGAGCCGGTGGGTTTCATCCAGAGGTTCTGGCCGGGCGCGGACATGGCGAAGATGAGGAAGGCCTCGGCGGCATCGCGGTGGGGGGCACCCTTGAGAATGGCGATGCCGTCGGGGTTGATGACCGAGACGCCCCGGGGGATGGTGAAGCGGACGTTGTCCTTGCCGACAAAGGCTTGTTGGGTCATGCCGTTGATATCGATGGAAACCGCGTAGGCGGCGTCGCCGGTGGTGACTTCTTTGGTGGGGGAGGAGCTGGTTTGGAGGAAGGATTTGACATTGCCGCTCATGCGATAGATGACGTCCCAGCCCTTCTCCCATCCGTAGGCCTGGAGGATGATCTCGTAGATCATGTGCACGCTGCCGCTCTTGCGGGGGTCGGCCGAGCTGACCCAACCCTCGAGTGCGGGCTGGCCGAGGTCCTCCCAGGTCTCCACCGGGGGGAGGCCGACCGTCCGGGTCACCCGGCGGTTTTCCAGGATGCCGAACGAGGACAGGGCGGCGCCATAGAAAGTGAAATCGGGATCAACGATGGGGAAGCCGCCGATGTGGGTGGGGATTTCCCGGAGGATCTCGTCGGGGAGTTTGAAGGGGGCCAGTTGCCCCTTGGCTTTCTGGCTTTCAAAGGGATCGATACCGCCGCCGAAGAAGACATCAATGCCGCAGGTGTGGGGAGTGGCTTTGTACGTGGCGTCGAGGGCTTTTTCAATCTGCGATGTGCCGCCCATGTCCCGCCAGCGGACGGTGATGGAACGACCGGTGCGCGCCTGATACCAAGCGGGGAAGGCGACCCCGAACTCATATTGGATGCCTTCCCAGTGGGGAGAAACGATGATGAGTTCGTCTTGTGCTCGGATCGAGTGACACGGGATTGTCACAATGGCCAGGATCATCGCCGCAAGAGCCAAAGACTTCGGTGTTCCAACGATAAAAGCCACTCAGGTTTCTTGCCGAAAGCGGCGGGGGAGTGCAAAACAAAAACTCCGGGGCGGGAAAAGGCAGTTGCGGCGCTGTGAGCGCGAAGCCCTCCAAGATTTCCTTGTGGTTAGCTACATAGATACTGTCGGCGCGCAGTTTACGGTGGATGATTACCCGCGTCCAAATGGAGACCCTCTTATTGATGAGTGGAAAAATGGAACCAATTTTGCTGACGCTGGAGATGGCAAAAGGTATGAAGGTGATAGAAATAATGATGTCGAAGTAGATGGGTTTGACCTGACCCCCAAAGTGGGACGCATCAAAAGTAGAGGTCGGTCCCTTGGTTGATGTTGTTTCCGCGCTCTGACGGAGCTTCGCTCTCCCGTAAGGCATTTTATTGCCCACTCCACACTCCATACTCCCGCGCCGGGCATGGGCACAAAAAAACCGGAAGGGGACACCTTCCGGTTTTTTGGAGGGAAGGTCAGCTCAGCTGACGAACTTCTTCAGGCGCTTGAGGCCTTCCTCGATATTTTCCATGCTCGTGGCGTAGGAGAGGCGGATGGTCTTGTCATCGCCGAAGGCCACGCCGGGGACGACGGCGACTTTTTGGTCTTCCAGCAGTTTTTCCGCGAATTGGACCGAGGATTGGCCGCTGCGGCTGATGTCGACGAGGACGTAGAAGGCACCCTGTGGTTTGACGTAAGCCAGGGAGGAAATGCCGTCGAGCAATTCGCACATGCGCAGGCGGCGCTTGTCGAATTCCGCCCGCATCTCTTCGACGCAGTCCTGGGGTCCCTTGTAGGCGGCCAGGGCGCCTTTTTGGGCGAAGGAGGTCGGGTTGGAGGTGCTGTGGCTCTGGAGGGAATCGATCTTGGCGGCCACGTCCTTGGGGGCCGCGAGATAGCCGAGGCGCCAGCCGGTCATGGCGTAGGGCTTGCTGAAGCCGTTGACCACGATCGTGCTGTTGTAGACCTCGTTGCTGAAGCTGGCCACGGAGACGTGCTTGGCCCCGTCGTAGATGAGCTTTTCGTAGATCTCGTCGGAGAGGATCTGGATGTCGTCGTCGAGGGCGACTTCGACCAGGGCGGCGAGTTCGTTTTCGGTGTAGATCGTCCCGGTGGGGTTGCCCGGAGTGTTTAGGATGATCATCTTGGTCAGCGGGCTGGTGTATTCGCGGAAAAGATCGGGGGTGATCTTGTAGTGGTTTTCCGCCGAGGTGGGGACGATGACCGGTTCGCCGCCGACCAGTTTGACCATTTCAGGGTAGCTCAACCAGTAGGGGGCGGGGATGAGGACTTCGTCACCGGGGTTGATGGTGGCGAGGAGGGCGTTGAAGCAGGCGTGCTTGGCCCCGCAGGTGACGATGATCTGGGAAGGTTCGTAGTCGAGGCCGTTGTCCTTTTTGAGTTTTTCGGCGATGGCTTCGCGGAGTTCGGGGATGCCGGAGGAGGGGGTGTATTTGGTGAAGCCGGCATCGAGGGAGCCCATGGCGGCGGCTTTGATGTGTTCCGGGGTGTCCATGTCGGGTTCACCGGCACCGAACCCGATGACGTCGACCCCCTTGGCTTTGAGGGCTTTGGCCTTGGCATCAATGGCCAGGGTGAGGGAAGGGGTCAATTTTTGCACGCGTTCTGCTGTATCCATAAGGGTCTCCGTTTTAGACGCCGTCCGGGGGTTCGACCAGCCCTTATTTTGACGGGGCTGGAAATTTATGGCAATGAGGGGGATGGAACATCGTTGGGCCGCATTGTTTGATTGGGACGGGGTCATCGTGGATTCGTCGCGGGCCCACCGGATTTCTTGGGAGCAACTGGCGCTGGAAGAGGAGCGGGTCCTGCCGGAAGATCATTTTGAAAGGAGCTTCGGAATGAAGAACGCGCGGATCATTCCGGAATTGCTGGAATGGAGCCGCGAGCCGGCAGAGATCAAGCGGCTGTCCAACCGGAAGGAGGCCTTATACCGGGAGATCATCCGCGAGGAGGGGATTGAAGCGCTGCCGGGCGTGGGAGCCTTGCTGGGGTCGCTGCGTGATGCCGGGGTGCCCTGTGTGGTGGGTTCTTCCACCGACCGGGAGAACATCGTGACCATCCTGGGGATGTTGGGATTGCGAAATGCCTTCGATGGGATGGTGACCTCGGAGGATGTCACTTTGGGCAAGCCGCATCCGGAGGTATTCCTCAAGGCGGCGGCACTGGCCGGGGTGGAACCGGGACGGTGTGTGGTTTTTGAGGATGCCCCGGTCGGCATCCAGGCCGCGCGGGCGGCGGACATGAAGGTGGTGGCCTTGGCCTCTTCCCATCCCCGGGAACGGTTGGAAGGGGCCGACCGGGTGGTGGCTCATTTGGGGGAAGTCGATCTGACGATGCTCCTCGGGCTTTGGCCGGGGGAATTGTGACCGTCTTGTAGCGGAGTGTGCGCAAGTCTGTGACACGCCGGATTTAGTGTTTCGAGGTGGAAGTTGCCTCCCAACCATGGGTCCGGGGCCGCTACCGCGTCCTGCATGCCGTGGGGGCGGGTGGTTTGGGCTCTGTCAGTTATGCCTGGGATGAAGAACTCCAGCGGGCGGTGGCGATCAAGCGGCTCTTCCAAAGGAGCGAAGACACGACCCGGGCATTGGAGGAAGCCTGGCAGGAGGCCCGCACCTTGGCGGCGATCCAGAACCCCCACATCCTGACATTGTTTGATTTTGGCACCGATGACCAGGGGCCCTACTTCATCATGGAGTTTCTGGAGGGCGAAACCCTCGACCGGGCTTTGGAGCGGGGGCCGCTGAACCTGGCTGATGCGGTGGAAATGGCCCGGCAGGTATTGGAAGGACTGAGCGCGGCCCATGGGAAGGGCATCCTGCACCTCGACCTCAAGCCCTCGAACCTGATGCTCCAGCGCACCGCGTCGGGAAAACTGCATGCCAAGATCCTTGATTTCGGTCTGGCGCGCTTCCAAAAACAGATCGATATTTCGGGGCCGCCACAGGGCGAAAGTGGCGGGGTGATGGGCACCGTCTATTACATCAGCCCCGAGCATCTGGAGAGCGGAGCCCTCGGGCCGCAGACCGACCTCTATGCGTTGGGGCATGTGCTTTACCAGTCTTTGGTCGGGCGGCCCGCTTTCACGGGCCACTCGATCCAGGAAGTGGTGGCCCATCATCTGGAATCGGAACCGGCCTCGGTGCGGGAATACCGGCCCGATGTCGGTCCCCAGTTGGCGGATTGGTTGCACAGCCTGATGAAACGCCTTCCCTCCGACCGGCCGGCCGATGCCATGGAAGCCCTCAACCACTTGAGGCGGTTGGACGCCTTGAATCTGACGTCGTCCCGCCCGGTGCTTTCCGTGGCGGTGGAGCCAGCGTCCTCTCCGCGGAGCGGGATCCGGCCATGGGTGGCCGGAGGAGTTGCCCTTCTTCTCCTGGGAAGCGTTGCGGGCTGGAAAATGACGCAACCGGTATCCTCTGAGTTGGCTTCCTCCGGGCGGATCGATCCGCCGCCCCAACAGAAACAGACCCCACTACCCCGTGCTTCCAGGCCCGGGGTTCAGCCGCTCTTCCCGCCGGCTGTGGCCGGGGACAGGTCCGTGACCCCAACGGCTCCTGGTCCGGAGGAGAGGGCTTTTGCAGCGGATCATCTGGCCGCCCTCCGAGAGCGCATCGGACAGGAGGTGGTGGTTCGGGGCAAGATCGTCAAGTCGGGGCAGAACCGCGACGACAGCGTGCGGTATCTGAATTTTACGGCCGATTACCAGCAGTCGATTGGCCTGGTTTTTTTTGTCAGTGACCAGCCGGTGGATTTTTCCGCGGAAAAGCTGGCGGAATATGTCGGCAGGGAGATCGAGGTCCGGGGAGCGGTGCAGGAGTATCGCGGGGCCCTGCAGATCCGGGTCCGCACACCGGAGCAGATCCGTGTGACCAGGCCTTGAGTGGCGGACGGATAATCATTTTCCACCCTGCCTCTGCGTGTGGAGATTGCTTCGCGGGCGAAGCTTGGCAAACTAGGTCTACAGGACAAACGTTTGAACGCACCGGATTCCATGCCCAGTCCTTCGGCCAACGCGTTGTGGATCGCGGGGCGTTACCGCCTGTTGGCCCCGATCGGGGTGGGTGGACTGGGGGTGGTCTATTCTGGCTGGGACCACGAATTGAACCGGCCGGTGGCGGTCAAACGGTTGAAAGAGCGGCCGGATGCCTCGCTGCATGCCCTGATCGAGGAATCTTTCAACGAGGGCCGGGCCCTGGCCAGCCTCCGCCATCCCCATGTGGTCCGGTTCTACGATTTTGGGATCGACAAGGCCGGGCCTTATTTTGTCATGGAGCGGATTGATGGGGAAACACTGCACGAGCGCATCCAGGGTCCGCCGGTTTCCGTGAATGAATTCTGCCAGATTGCACGGATGTCCCTCGAGGGTTTGGCCGCGGCACACCGTCTGGGGATCATCCATCTGGATATGAAGCCCTCCAACATCATCCTGCACCCGACTTCGGATGGGAGACCCAGCCTCAAGCTCCTGGATTTTGGCTTGTCCAAGCTCCACCGGGATGTGCCGCATGAACCGGACCAGACGGGATCGGTGTATGGCACTTACCTGTATGTGGCTCCTGAACAGGTGACGCTGAGGCCTTTGGGCCCGCGCACCGACCTCTATTCCCTCGGGCATGTGCTTTACCACCTCCTGGCCCGCCAGCCGGCTTTTTTCGGTCCTTCGGTTCCGGAAGTTTTGGCCATGCACGTGAATCAGGATGCGCCTTCCATTCTGAACATCCGGCCCGACATGGGGACCGGGCTGGCGATCTGGTTGCACCAATTGATGCAGCGGGACCCGGCCCGGCGACCGGAAAGCGCGGAAGAGGCCATCCTGCAATTGTCCCGTTCGGAACGCACCGCGGCGGCTGCGGCGGCCGAGCAGGACACTTCCTTCCTCCGTCGTGTCACCAATCAAGCCGCCACCTCGGCCTCGGATTGGATCGGGGCCAAGCTTGGCCGGGGCAAAAAAAAGACTGATTAGTTCAAGGGGCTCCCATTTTTCATGGCCTCTGCCCTGGGTTTCCTGTCCGCCGTATCTTTGCCGTGGTTGATGCGGAGTCTGTGGTCCGGGCATGGAACATTTTGCATTTAATCTGCCGCTCATTCTCGTGCTCTCTGAATGGAAGAGAACGTGCACGAGAGCGAGTAAGAGAAACGAGTTGAGCCCATTGCTAATCAAACGCAAAGCACTCTAGGGAGTTAAACCAAATTGAATGGAGTGGGCGAAAAAGTGCCTTATGGGAGGGCGAAGCTCCTGCTGAGCCGGCCTTGGAATAAAGACATCAAACCGGCTCGGCAGGAGCCTCGCCCTCCCGCTTATTCTGTCGCTCAGTCATTTTAATTTGGTATTAAGGGCACAAAAAAACGAAGCAGGGCATTCCCTGCTTCGTTTCGAGATGGGGATTGGTGGGTTAAAACAGGTTGATCCAGACGCGTAATCCGTTGTTGTTCCGCCAGTATCCCCGGTGATTATGGCGCGATTGATAAACGTGGTTGTAGCCGTTCCGGTCCCGATAAATGGGACCGTGGCCACGATGGTAGACGCTCCGGTTTGCGCGTTCGTATTGATAGGATTCGTTGCGGTGGCGGTGGCCGTCGCGCGCATCGACCGAGGTGATGGCCAAGAAGGGAAGGATCAGGCAGAGGGCTTTCACCATCCAGCCCAGGGGGCGATGGTTTCCCGATAGGATTTGTTTCTTGGAGTCCATCTTGGATCGCCGTGCCTTTCCGGAAATGGGGTCTTGTCCCCACGGCCGGCCGAAGGCACGTCTGGATGGGGCGGTGTGAGGAGGGTCTTACGCGCCCGGCTTTGCGCCTGGGCCGAATTCAACGGTGGAGCGAGGCTTCCAACAAGCGGGCCCCTTCGAGATAGCCTTCGTGCATCACGCTGGCACGGGTGGCGGCGAGGAAGATGGCCTCCATGGCGGGCACCCGGGTGTCGGCACCCAACAATTGGGCCGCCGCTTTGGGCAGGGCCAGGGGTTTGTTTTCCGTGATCGATTTATGGAAACGCGTCCCGGTTTCCTCGCCCAAGACGCCGTAGACCAGTTCGAAGTAGGCCGGATCGACGGGCACCCGGGCCATTTCCAGCAAGGCGAACCCCCGGTAGACGCTGGCCACTTGCGCAGCATGAAGGGAGGTGTGGTGCGCATGCAGGTGTGCGATGTAATCGGCCAGCGAGAGCCCGCGGTGTTGGGCGGCGCGGATTAGGTCATCACCAAGATAAACGGACTTGCGTGTTTTTTTCATCGGGGAAAGGTGGAGCCGCCGCTGCTTCCGGTCGAACTCGGCCAACAGGCTCCTGCCCGGATGGTCGATGAGGGAATCCAACGGCATGGGTCATCTTATACCGGAATGCCACCGGGCAAAAGTCAAAGCGACTGTCCCTACGTGGACTCGAACCACGATAACCGGTTTAGGAAACCAGTGCTCTATCCTGTTGAGCTATAGGGACTTGAAGAAAAAAATCAGCAGATCGGGACGATGACATTCATTCGGCTGGCGGAGGACCTTGGAAGAGGGATCGGGCCGCCGGGATTTGAACCCGGGACCTCTTGTACCCGAAACAAGCGCGCTACCAAACTGCGCTACGGCCCGATCGAAGGGATGGAATATCCCGCAAATGGTGTTGTCGTGCAAGTAAGGAGTTGGGGGCCGCATGCTGGGGCGGGGTCAGGTCACAGCGCTTTGCGATCGATGAATTCGACCTGGGTGCGGCTGCCCAGCA
Source organism: Candidatus Methylacidiphilales bacterium (assembly GCA_033875315.1). Taxonomy (NCBI): domain Bacteria; kingdom Pseudomonadati; phylum Verrucomicrobiota; class Methylacidiphilae; order Methylacidiphilales; species Methylacidiphilales bacterium. Next base: position 131,899 of record JANRJG010000041.1, on the reverse strand, counting down.
GCCAGATGTTTGGTTTGTCGGCATTCACGGCCGGATCACTGCAATCGAAGGGAATCCCCTCGATGATCAGGAGGTGGTCCCTGACCTCGAAGGGAAGGATGTTCCCGTTGAGCTTGACCAGGTATCGGTCCGGGACGAGGTAGGTTTTGAGCAAGAGTTGCTTGGGCGAGAGCTTCCGACTGGCCGTGGCCATGAAGTAAAGGGCGCCGGCAACCAAGACGATCATGCCGCCAAAAGTCAGGGTGGTGTAAAATTTTGGCAAAAGATAGTCCCAGATTTCCGAGGAATCCTGGAAGGTGGCGCCGAGGGCCGCGTAGTCGGGCATGGAGATCGAGAACAGCGCGGCATAGGGCAGGGCATAAGTCAGGAAGGGGAAGGGGATCAACTGCAGTCCGAGCGTGGTCATCCCCCATCGCCTGTCCTGGAAAAAAACCACCAAAGCGCCTGCAGTCCAGAAAAGGCGAAGGAAAAGCCAAAGCGCCTGGGGATCTGACCGGAGCGCCTGGTGCCAGCCGGCAAACACATTCCCGTCCAGCGCCACTGCCTCCGGCTGAACCGGTGCGGCTGCGGGGGCATTCGCGTCGACCACCTCAGAAGGTGGTTTGAAGGCGCTGAACAATTCCGGCAACCGGAGCGCGGGAAAGGGGATGTTCTTTTTCCCGACAATGTTGTCCGGATGGCGGACCACATCCATCAATTCATGGTAGCCCGGGGAGGTGTCCGGTCCCCGGGTTTTGACCCCGGGAATTTCTTCCAGCGGCAGATGGATGAAATAGGGCAGGATGTTGGCCGCAAGGAGCAGGCCGTAGAGCACCGGACGTTGCCGGGTCATCCAGAAAGCCAGGCCCAAGAGAAGCAACAGGTCCAACGCCATGTTGACCAGCATGAACAACTCCACGCCAGTGATCTCCATAAACATGGGCTAGCCCATCAGGCAGGCACGGACAAGCGGTTTCAACGTTTCCGACCGCGGATTGACGGCCTCCCCGGATTCTGGCTTGATCACAGGCTCATGCAACAATTCGGTATTGGATTGGTCGGTTGTGGAATCGTGGGCGGAGGCGTGGTCCGCCACCTCCAGGCCAATCGTGACCTCCTCACCGAACGCTGCGGCGCCCGCCTCGACATTGTGGGAGTGGCCGTCCGCGACCCCGCCAAGGCCCGTGACACCGCCGGGGCTCCCGTCACGGATGACTGGAAAGCGCTTGTCCACAATCCCGCCGTTTCCATCGTTGCCGAATTGATGGGCGGGACCACCACCGCCCGGGAAGTGGCCGAAGCCACCCTGCGCGCCGGCAAATCGCTCGTCACCGCCAACAAGGCCCTGCTGGCCGATTGTGGGAATGAACTGTTCGCTCTGGCGGAGCAACACCAGGCTTCGATCTATTTTGAGGCCAGCGTTGCCGGTGGCATCCCCATCATCAAGGCCCTTCGCGAAGGCCTCCGGGCCAACCGCATCCTTTCCATCCACGGCATCATCAACGGCACCTGCAACTACATCCTCAGCCGCATGGCGGAGGAGGGTTTGGATTATGCCGAGGTATTGGCCGATGCCAAACGACTGGGCTACGCCGAGGCTGATGAAGCCTTGGATGTCGATGGCATCGACGCCGCGCACAAGGCCGCCATCCTCGCCTCCCTGGCCTACGGATTCTGGGTGCGGATGGACCAGCTTTCAGTCGAAGGCATCCGCGCGGTCACCGCACTGGACATGGCCTTCGCCCGCAAACTGGGTTATACCATCAAGCTGCTGGCCCGCATCCGCCCGGATGCCCAAAATGCCGTCGCCGTCCGCGTCAACCCCACCCTCGTCCCCTTGGACCATGTCCTCGCATCCGTTTCCGGTGTCTACAACGCCGTGGCCGTCGAGGGCGATGTGGTCGGACGGACGCTTTTCTACGGTCGCGGGGCCGGGCCGGATGCCACGGCCAGCGCCGTTCTGGGCGACTTGTCCGAGGCCGCCATCGATCGCATGCATGGCGTCGGATTCCGCCGCCTGGCCTCCCACACATGTTACCAGGGGACGGTGCCCCGCGGGGAAATGGTTTCGCGCTTCTATGTCCGCCTGGGAGTGACCGACAGGCCGGGCGTCCTCGCCCGGGTGGCCGATGTCTTCGGCCGCCACCGCATCGGCATTTCCTCGGTCTTCCAGCCCGAAGGACATCAAGGCGGATCCGTTCCCCTGGTCATGCTGCTGGACGATGCCCGCGAAGCGGATTTCGCCGCCGCTTTGGCGGAAATCGAGCACCTGGACGTGGTCCACTGTCCGTCACAGGTCATCCGCGTGGAGGATTTTTCATGAACCAACCCTGGCCCGGCCTCATCGAGCACTACCGTGCTTATCTTCCCGTTACCGATAAAACCCCCGTGGTGACCCTCCTCGAGGGCAACACCCCGCTCATCCCCGTTCCGCGGCTGGCCGCGGCCATCGGGGCCGACGTCACCCTCTATCTCAAATACGAGGCCCTCAACCCCACGTGTTCGTTCAAGGACCGCGGGATGACCCTGGCCATGTCGGTGGCCAAGGAGCGCGGCGCCCGGGTGGTGGCCTGCGCCAGCACCGGCAACACCTCAGCCGCCGCTGCCGCCTATGCCGCCCGCGCCGGCATGAAGGCCGTGGTCGTCCTGCCCCACGGCAACATAGCCATGGGCAAACTCGCCCAGGCCCTCATCTACGGCGCCCAGATCATCCCCATCACCGGGAATTTCGACGACGCCCTGAACCTCGTCCGCGAGCTTGGCAAACTGGAGCACTTCGAGGTCGTCAATTCGATCAATCCGGTCCGCATCGAGGGCCAGAAAACGGCCGCTTTCGAGATATGTGACGTCCTCGGCCGCGCCCCGGACTACCATTTCATCCCCGTCGGCAATGCCGGCAACATCACCGCCTATTGGAGCGGATTCCGCGAATACCACCAAGCGGGCAAATCAACCTCCCTCCCCAAGATGATGGGTTGGCAGGCCGCAGGCTCCGCCCCGATTGTCGACGGGCACATCATCGAGCATCCTGAAACCGTGGCCACCGCCATCCGTATCGGCAACCCGGCCAGTTGGCAGCCCGCGCTCGAGGCGGCGCGCGATTCCGGTGGAAAAATCGACAAAGTCACCGACGCGGAAATCCTTCATGCTTACCAACTGCTCGCCGCCACGGAGGGGATCTTCGTCGAACCCGCCTGTGCCGCCCCCCTGGCCGGCCTGATCAAGATGACCCGGACGGCGCCGTTGCCGGCGGGAGCCCTGGTCACGGCGACCATGACCGGGCACGGACTCAAGGACCCCGACCGGGCCATCCGATGCGCCGCCCAGGAATTGAATCCCATACCACCCACCTTGGAAGCCGTGCTCAAGGCAGTGGGGGTTTGATTCCACGCACGCCTCGAATGATGCGACTGTCCATATGAATCGCATCCTCATCACCGGTGGCGCCGGTTTCATAGGTTCCCATTTTGTCCGCCATGTCCTGGGCTCCACAGCCCGGCCTGTGGACCGCTTGGTGGTCCTCGACGCGCTGACCTATGCCGGCGTTCGGACGAATGTGCCCGACGATCCGCGTGTGGTCTTTGTCCACGGCGATATCCTGGATGCGGACCTCGTATCCGGCCTGCTCCGCGTGCACGGTATCGGACGGCTGGTCCATTTTGCCGCTGAATCGCACGTCGACCGTTCCATCGACACCCCGGAGCCGTTTGTACAAACGAACGTGGTGGGCACGCTGCGGCTGCTGGATGTCTTCCGTCGTCATTGGAAGGCCGCCCCGGAGGCGGCCCGTGCCGCGATGCGGTTCCTGCATATTTCCACCGATGAGGTCTTTGGTTCACTCGGACTTGAGGACCCGGCCTTCTCCGAGACCACGCCCTACGCTCCCAACAGTCCCTACGCTGCGTCCAAGGCCGGGAGTGACCACTTGGTGCGCGCGGCGCACCACACTTATGGACTCCCGGTTCTTCTGACCAACTGTTCCAATAATTACGGTCCGCGCCAGTTCCCGGAGAAGCTGATCCCCCTGATGATCCTCAACGCTCTTGAGGGCAAGCCCCTGCCCATTTATGGTGATGGGGCCAACATCCGCGATTGGCTCTATGTCGAGGACCATTGCACCGCCATCGCCCGTGTCCTGGAGGCTGGAGTTCCCGGGGAATCCTACAACATCGGCGGAGCATCCGAGCGCACCAACCTGGTGCTGATCGACGCCCTCATCCGTCTGCTCGACGAACTGGCACCGCGGGCTGGAGGAGGCTCTTATGCCGTATTGAAAAGCTTTGTTCCCGACCGGCCGGGCCATGACCGCCGCTACGCCATGGACATCCGCAAAATCCAGCGCGAGCTGGGTTGGTCGCCCCGCTGGACATTGGAAACCGGCCTGCGCGAAACCGTGCAATGGTATTTGCAGAACCGCCAGTGGTGCGACAACATCACGGCTAAGAAGTATGCCCGGGAGCGCCTCGGTTCCCGGAATTGAATTCTTCCCGGAGACCCGTCCATGCAACGCAAAGGCATCATCCTCGCCGGAGGCAGCGGCACCCGTCTTTTCCCCCTGACCAAGGCGGTGAGCAAGCAACTGCTCCCCATATATGACAAGCCCATGGTCTATTACCCGTTGTCCGTGCTCATGCTCGCGGGCATCCGGGAGATTCTGGTCATCTCCACCCCGGAAGACCTCCCCCTCTTCCGGCGGCTGCTCGGAGATGGCAGTGCCTTCGGTATTTCCCTCCAATACGCCGAACAAGCCAGGCCCGATGGTCTGGCGCAGGCCTTCCTGATCGGGGAGAAGTTCTTGGACGGCGCGCCTTCCTGCCTGGTGCTCGGCGACAACCTTTTCTACGGGCATGCCCTGGGGGAGACCCTTCTTGAAGTTTCCAGTCTGGAACAGGGGGCGACCATTTTTGCCTATCATGTCGCCGATCCCCAACGCTATGGAGTGGTGGAGTTCGGTCCGGAAGGGCGGGCCGTTTCGCTGGAAGAGAAACCGGCACAGCCCAAGTCGAGTTTTGCCGTGCCCGGATTGTATTTTTATGATGGGCGCGCCCCGGAGAAAGCCCGGCAGCTCAAGCCCAGCGCCCGCGGGGAACTGGAAATCACCGCCCTTAATGAAACCTATCTGCGGGAGGGCGCTCTCCACGTTCGTATCATGGGGCGCGGGGTGGCTTGGCTGGACACCGGCACCCACGAATCGCTCCTGCAAGCGGGCCAGTTTGTCCAGGCCGTGCAGGAGCGGCAAGGCCTGCAAATCGCCTGCTTGGAGGAAATCGGTTGGCGTCAGGGCTGGTTGGATGCGGCGGCCTTGGAGCAATCAGTGGTCCGAATGGGCCGTAGCACCTACGCGGACTATCTTCGCAAACTATCGGCAACCGGCCTTAAATAATGGGGTCCGAGACCATTGAGTCATGAGTCGCTGTGATATCCTCATCGCCGGCGCGGGTTTCGCCGGGGCCGTCATCGCGGAACGTCTGGCCTCGCAGTTGGGCCTGCGATGTCTGGTGGTTGACCGGCGCACCCATATCGGTGGAAACGCCCATGACCACACCGATGCCGCCGGGGTTCTGCTCCACACCTATGGTCCGCATTATTTCCGCAGCAATTCCGAACGGATCGTCGCCTACCTCGGGCAGTTCACCGAATGGCATGCCGTCGAGTACAAGATCCTCTCGCGGGTGGACGGGCGTTACTGGCAGTTCCCGATCAACCTCAACACCTTCGAGCAACTCATCGGACGATCCTCCACTCCCGAGGAAATGCAGGCCACCCTGGAAGAGTGGCGGGTGGATATTGCCGAGCCGAAGAATTCCGAGGAGGTGATCGTCTCCCAGGTGGGTTGGAAGCTTTATGAGATGTTTTTCAAGAACTACACCGGCAAGCAGTGGCGGCGCGATCCCAAGGAACTGGACGCCAGTGTCTGTGGTCGCATCCCCATCCGCACCAACCGCGACGATCGTTATTTTTCGGAAAAATTCCAAGCCCTGCCCAAAGAAGGATACACCCGCATGTTTGAGAAGATCCTCGACCATCCGCTCATCGAGGTCCGGTTGGGGACCGACTACCGTTCCATCCAAGGCGAAACCGGTCACCGTCATCTGGTATATACCGGGGCCGTGGATGAGTATTTCGACTGTTGCCACGGGCCGCTACCCTATCGTTCCCTGCGTTTCGAGCCCGAAACCCTGGCCCGGGAATACTTCCAGCCGGCCATGCAGGTCAACTACCCCAACGACGAGGCCTTCACCCGCATTGTTGAATTGAAACACGCCACCGGCCAGAAGCTCCCGGTGACGACCATTGTGCGCGAATACCCCGAGGACTACGGGCCGGGCAAAGAGGCCTATTACCCCATCCCGGCCCCTGACGCCCGGGCCTTGTACGAAAAATACCGTTTGATGGCCGAGGCCGAGCCGAATACCAGTTTCATCGGACGCCTGGCCACCTACCGCTACTACAACATGGACCAAGTGGTGGGCATGGCTTTGGCGGAATTCGACCGCATCGCCCCGTCACTGAAAAGTTGATTCAACATACTCGACACCCGTTGGGGTCTTTCTAGCTTGCATTATGGTTTTGTTGTTGGGTGCCACGGGATATGTCGGGAAAGCCTTCCAGCGTGCGCTTGGGCAGAGGGGGATCTCCTTTTATGGTCCCGTGCGCGGTCAGCGGGACTATGGTATTCCGTGGGTCTTGGGGCAATTGCTGGATGAAATCCAACCCACGCTGGTGATATGTGCGGCCGGTTTTACGGGTATCCCCAACGTCGAGGCCGCGGAACGGCAAAAAATACGCTGCCTGGAAGCCAATCTGGCCTTTCCAGTCCGCTTGAGTGAGGCCTGTGCCGCCAGGGGCATTCCTTTGGGGCACGTCTCCAGTGGTTGCATTTACAGTGGATGCAAAAAGGAGGGACAGGGTTGGTGTGAAAGCGATTTGCCCAACTTTGATTTCCGTCACAACAACTCCAGTTTCTACAGCGGCTGCAAGGCATTGGCGGAGGAGATGCTGCGATTGAAGGAACAGGTTTGGATCTGGCGTCTGCGCCGCCCGTTCAACGGGGATGCAGAACCGCGCAATTATCTGTCAAAAATCATGGGTTACCCCTGCCATCTGGAATCGGAAAATTCGATCAGCCAAATCGATGAGTTCACGGCCGGATGTCTGGATTTGGCCATGAACCGGGCGCCTTTCGGGATTTACAACATGACCAATCCGGGAGTGGTGCGCACCTCGGAACTGACTGCCCTGCTCGTTCGGGCGGGCTTGATTGCCGGGCCCGTGCGCTTCTTTGCCGATTCCCAGGAATTTGTCTCGGTGGCCGGCCGCACCCCGCGATCGGAATGTGTTCTCGATTCCTCCAAAGCATTGGCCCAAGGGGTAAGGTTCACGGAGATACACGAAGCGCTGGAGCGCTCGGTGCGTGAACGGCGGACCGGCTCCTGACTCAAGCGCTGGTGTTCAGATACCAAGAATAGGTCTGGCGGATGCCTTCCTCCAGAGAGATCTGCGGGCTCCAGCCCATGGCCCGGATGCGGGAAATATCGAGGAGCTTGCGTGGCGTGCCGTCCGGCATGCGGGTGTCCCACTCGAGTCCGCCTGCGAACCCGGTGACCCGGGCAACGGTTTCTGCCAGTTCTTTGATGGTGACATCCTCGCCGCAGCCCAGGTTCACCGGTTCCCCTCCGTCGTAAACCTCCAGAAGCAGGAAACAGGCGGCGGCCAGGTCGTCGACGTGGAGGAACTCCCGGCGGGGGCTGCCGGTGCCCCAGAGGGTGACTTTGCCTCCGGAGGATTTGGCTTCGTGAAATTTGCGGATGAGGGCGGGGAGCACATGTGACGACTGGAGGTCGAAGTTGTCATGGGGTCCGTAAAGGTTGGTGGGCATGGCGCTGATGAAGGAGGCGCCGTACTGTTTGCGGTAGGCCTGGCAGAGTTTGATCCCGGTGATCTTGGCCACGGCATACCACTCGTTGGTCGGTTCGAGCGGCCCGGTGAGGAGGGCGTCCTCGCGGATGGGCTGGGGCGCCAGCTTCGGATAGATGCACGAACTGCCGAGGAAAAGCAATTTACGCACCCCGGCCGTGTGGGCGGCGGATATGATGTTGTTCTGGATACGCAGGTTGGTCAGGAGGAAATCGACAGGGAAGTCGTTGTTGGCCTTTATGCCGCCGACCTTGGCCGCGGCATCGATGACGTAATCCGGCTTTTCCTGGATGAAAAAAGCGCGAACGGCGGCCTCGTCCTCAAGATTGACCTCTTGGCGGGTGCGTGTCACCAGTTCCAGTCCGGGATGATGACCGGCGGCACGGCAGAGGGCGCGGCCGACGAGGCCGCGGTGGCCGGCGATGAACAATTTTCCCTGAAGGGTGCTCATGTCCTGGGGTGGTGTGGCTCCTCAGGCCCGCACATGCTGACCGGCCAGTTCCTCGTCGAGAAGGTGGATATCAGCGTCGACCATGATTTCGACCAGTTCCTTGAACTTGACCCGGGGTTCCCAGCCGAGCTGGCGGCGGGCCTTGGAGGGGTCGCCGATGAGCAGATCGACTTCTGCCGGGCGTTCGTAACGGGCGTCGTGTTCGACATAATCGCGGTAGTCCATCCCGGCACGACCAAAGGCCAATTCTAGAAACTCACGCACACTGTGTGTCTCCCCGGTGGCGACCACATAGTCGTCGCCCTTTTCCTGTTGGAGCATCATCCACATGGCCTCGACGTAATCGGGGGCGTAGCCCCAGTCCCGCTTGGCCTCAAGGTTGCCCATGTGGAGCTTTTTCTGGAGACCTTTCTTGATGCGGGCGACCGCGCGGGTGATCTTGCGTGTGACGAAGGTTTCCCCGCGCCGCGGGGATTCGTGGTTGAAGAGGATGCCATTGGTGGCATGGAGGCCGTAGCTTTCGCGGTAATTGACAGTTAGCCAGTAGGCGTAGACCTTGGCGGCGCCGTAGGGGCTGCGGGGATAGAAAGGGGTGGTTTCCTTCTGGGGCACTTCCTGGACCAGTCCATACATCTCGCTGCTGGAGGCCTGGTAGAAGCGGCTCTTCGGACAGGATCGGCGCATGGCCTCGAGGAGGCGAGTGGTGCCCAGGCCGGTGACGTCGCCGGTGTATTCCGGGATATCGAAGCTGACCCGGACATGGCTTTGGGCGCCGAGGTGGTAAATCTCGTCCGGCTTGATGTCCCCCACGAGGGAGAGCGTCGAACTGGAATCGGAAAGGTCGCCATAGTGGAGGAAAAGCCTGCGACTCCCGTCCTGCGGGGATTGGTAGATGGGTTCGATGCGGTCGGTGTTGAAGCTGGAGGACCGGCGCATGATGCCATGGACGGTGTATCCTTTTTGTAGAAGCAGCTCTGCGAGGTAGGAACCGTCTTGGCCGGTGATGCCGGTGATGAGTGCAGTGGGCATCCGAGGGTTTTATCGAAACATCGAGGGGCTGTCGAGAAGGAGTAGAATGACAGAGGAAAAACTGGGGCGTCGTCCTGCGCCTGCAGAAGCAAGATTGTCCCCGCTGTTTGGTGGATATCTTCCGCAGGTGATTACAAGGAGGATATTGAGCCGGCTTGAAAAGGGGTTTAGTTTGAAATTTGGCCAATCGCTTCGGGGGTCGAAAAAGCAGTTGATGGGCAGCTTGGGCCGGTTCATTGATTTTGGTTCGGCTAAACGTTTCGCGTCATTTATAAAAACCCTCGTATCAATAGGACCTGTAAATTGAACGGAAAGCCGCAGCTATGTATTCATCGATCGATTGGTGTGTGATTGTGCCCATGGCCAATGAGGAGGCGGACTTCGAAGCATTTGCCGCCGTTCTCCGTGGCACGCTGGACCAGATCGGCAGTGGGGTGGTCTATTTCATCGTGGACCATGTATCGAAAGACCGGACACTGGAGCTCTGCCGCGAATGGGAACAAAAAGACCCCCGTTTCCGCACCTGCTGGGCACCCGACAACAGGAATGTGGTGGATGCCTACCTGCATGGTTTCCGCGAGGCCTTGGCCCGCGGTCATCAGATCGTGATCGAGATGGATGCCGGCCTTGCGCACGACCCACGGGCCCTGCCTATGTTTCTCCGGGTGTTGAACGAAGGCAACGAATGCGCCTTCGGCAGCCGTTACATCAACGGGGGATCGATGGCGGATTCCCCCTGGAGCAGGAGATTGCTTTCCAAGGGCGGCACGCTGGCCGCACAGATCCTGCTCGGGGCCAGGCTGGCCGATATGACTTCGGGCTTCCAAGGTTTCCATCGCAATGTACTGCAAAAACTGGTGGACTATCCGTTGCTCTCCCGGGCGCATTTTTATCAGACGGAAGTGCGCCACTTGCTTCGGCACCACCGGTTGATCGAGGTGCCGATCCACTACCGCGCCCCTTCTCCGCGGGTTTCCGAAAATGCCATCAAGAATTCCCTCCTGGTCCTGTGGCATTACTTCCTGTTGCGGCTGATGGGGAAGAGCCCCCAAATCGAATGAAACATCATGACTGAGCTTGGTTGCAACATGGATCCGATTCCTTTCGGGCAGGGGGCCCTGGTCGTCACCTCGATTTCGGCGCCCAATCCCGTTTTGCGCGCCCTGGCCCAGGGTGCGGCGGGTGCGGGTTGCCGGTTCATCGTCGCGGGTGACACCAAAAGCCCGGATCATTTTCTGCTGCCGGGTTGTGAGTTCCTTTCCGTTGACCAGCAGAGGCAAATGCCGTTCCAATACGCCGGGCTTTGTCCGACCCGCTCCTATACCCGGAAGAACATTGCCTACCTCGCGGCCATTGCGGGCGGGGCGCGGTTTATTGTCGAGACCGACGATGATAATTTTCCTCGTCCTGATTTTTGGGCACCGCGCAACCGCTTGGTGAATGGGGATGCGGTGGAAGCCTCGGGATGGGTCAATGTCTATGGCCATTTCGCGGATGATTTTATTTATCCCAGGGGGTATCCGCTGGACGGCGTTCGCTCGGCCGGCTCGGTTCCGCCTCGTCTGCCGAACGCGTTCTCCGGGGCTTGTCCCATCCAACAGGGTTTGGCGGATGAAAATCCCGATGTGGATGCCGTCTACCGCATGCTTTATCCCCTGCCCTTCAACTTCCGCAAGGACCGGCCCATGGTTTTGCAAAAAAACCAGTGGTGCCCGTTCAACAGCCAGAACACGACGTTCTTCCCCGAAGTCTATCCCCTCCTCTACCTCCCGGCCCATTGCAGCTTCCGGATGACGGATATCTGGCGCAGCTTTGTCGCCCAACGCATCCTGTGGACCTGTGGATGGGGGCTTTCTTTCCACTCGGCCACCGTCTGGCAGGAACGGAATGAGCACAGCCTGATCGTGGATTTCCGGGATGAAGTGCCGGGTTATCTGCATAATCGCCACATCGCCGAGGCTTTGGAGCGTTTGGATTTACCCCAGGGGCCTGCGGCCATTACGGCCAATATTCGGGCCTGCTATGGAGAACTCATCGCGAAGGGGTGGATTGGTCCAGAGGAAATGGATTTGCTGGATGCTTGGCTGAAGGATTTGCTGGATCTGCCCGGTCATTCCTCGTTTCCCCAGAAGGCTGGGGACGCCGGGCCCGCATCAGTACACCGGGGTGTATGACAGGCGGGTGGACATGCAGGACGCACCTTGAATGCTGGTGTGGCCATCAATCAAGGTGCGGGCGTCTTGAGCCCGGATTCACGCGGGTTCAGAAAATCAATCCACTTGGATGTTGAGCGTATGCGACCGAACCTTCGGGCGCTGAACCGCAATGGCCATCAACCATCGTCTTCACCGGGTCTCCTTGCTTGGAGCCATTCCGGTTTAACTGGATGCAATTCCTTGTATGGGTTGGAGAGGGGCTTCGGGGAAGATTTGGATACCGAACAAGACCCGTCAGGGTGTAGCCTTTGTTTTGTCGTGTCTGTCGGTTCTCGTTCCGTGCCCGGTGGCATAAGGGCAGGGACGTGGCGCTGGTCAAGGGGCGGCCGGGCGCCAGTTCTTCAAACACCATTCGATGGAGTCATGTACTTCCCTGAGAACGATGCCATGCGTAGCCAACTTGGATGAGTCAAGAACGCAACTGGCCCGCGGTGTGGTCGCGGCCAGTTGCATGAATTCATCCTCGGACTCGAAAAACTGGAAGCCTCCGGGGCGTCCAAGACCGTATTTTTCAATGAGGGCGGCCACCTCGCGGGTGGTGACCGAGCCGGGATTGGTCATATTGTAGGTGCCATAGGGAAGCCGTTTGGACCAGGTTTCACAACAGGCCCGGACGAAATCGTCTACCTGGGAAATGGAGTTGCGCACATCGAGGAGACGGGAGTAGCGCATGAGTTTGGTGAGGTAATTGCGAGGATGGTCGAACTCATTGAAGGGAATGCGGAGTCGCCAGAGGAAACAGTTGGGGGCTTCTTTGAGAACTTCTTCGGCCAGGGCTTTGGAGCCGCTGTAGAAACTGCAGTTGTTGTGGCGGAAATCGAAGTTGGGTGGGTCTTCCTCGGAAAATCCCGAGCCGCAGGATTTGCTGCCGGTATAAATGCAGCCCGAAGAAACGTGACCCCAGGGCAATTGGTGATCGGCGCATATTTGGGCAATCATGCTTGGGAGATGGGTGTTGACCTCCAGGCACTCGGCCTTGCGGTCTTCTGCTGCGTCCACATTGGGTTTCCCTGTAAAGCCCGCGCAATTGACCAAGAAAGTGGGGCGGAGCTCCCGGATGGCTTTGGCCAGTGATTCCCTTGGGTCAGGTGAATGGGTCAGGGAAACAGCCTTGAAATCAAGGTTCCTGGAACGGTAGTGCGTTTGGAATGCCGAACCTATGTAACCGGAAGCTCCCAAAAGCAATATCATCTGCTTAGACTAATAGGGGTTTCCAAGGAATGACAACCCCGAAGCCGACAGGGTGGAAGTGGCTGATGAACGAAAACGCATGGTCCCCGGGCATCCCGTTAAGAATCGCCCGGACGGCGTGCCGTGACTTCACCAATGAGCTGGCGAATCCCCTCCGAAGCGGCTCTGGACCGGGTCGACGTATGGCCCGGAGCGGGCCATTAAGTTTCCGGTTTCCAGATTTCGCTTTCTTCAATAGGTTGTAGATATGAAAGCAGTTCTTTTGGCCGGAGGTTTGGGCACCCGACTCAGCGAAGAAACCTCCCTCAAGCCCAAGCCCATGGTCCAGATCGGGAATTATCCCATCCTTTGGCACATCATGAAGATTTACTCGGCCCACGGCATCCATGACTTTGTCATTTGCGCGGGTTACCGGGGATACCTGATCAAAGAATATTTCGCCAATTATTTTCTCCACCAATCCGATGTAACCTTTGACATGCGGGACAATAAAATGGAAGTACATGAAAAACGCACCGAGCCTTGGCGGGTCACCATCGTCGACACGGGTGAAGACACGATGACCGGTGGGCGGCTGAAGCGGATCGCTCCTTATGTGCAGGACGGTGCCTTCTGTATGACCTATGGAGATGGTGTGGGGGATGTTGACATCAAGGCGCTTATCGCCTTCCACAAGGCCCATGGGAAAAAGGCCACTTTGACCGCCGTGCAGCCCAGCGGGAGATTCGGTGCGCTGCAACTAGACGGGGACGAAATGGTTGCCTTCCAAGAGAAACCCAAGGGAGACGGCTCCTGGATCAACGGTGGTTTTTTTGTCCTCGATCCCTCGGTTCTCGGGCATGTGGAGGGTGATGGAACGCTTTGGGAAAAGGAGCCCATGGAGCGATTGGCCGCCGAAGGCCAGATGAGGGCCTTCAAGCACGAAGGATTCTGGCAGCCGATGGATACCCTCCGGGATAAGAATCACCTTGAAGAACTTTGGAACAGCGGGAAAGCGCCTTGGAAGGTTTGGTGACGCGGCTCTGTCGCGTCTTGAAGTTGTAATTTTAAGTTAGAGCGGATTGTCATGAGCAGAGGCTTTGAGGATCTGGAAATTTGGGAAAGAGCCCACAAACCGACCGTCTACGTTTGTCGTGTGTTCATTGATTGCCGTTTCTTTGCACTACGAGGCCGGATTTTACGAACCGCCATCAGTGTGCCCTCCAAAATCGCAGAACGGGCGGAACGAAACTTTCCTGCGGAATTTGCCCGTTTTGTGGGCATCGCCCGGGGCCCACTTGGTGAACTTAGATCGCAGTTGATGATTGCCTGGGAGTTGGCGGTCGCAACCGGTGCCGAGTTGGAAACTTATCTGCGTGAACGTGCGGATTTTTCGCACATACTTTATGCGTTTACCAGAAGCCTGAAAACCCCGGATGTCTTAAAATGAGTTCCCTCTTAAACTTAAATTCACAACTTCAACTCACGAAAACGTTCCTTGGAAAGAACGTTTTCGTGACCGGCCACACCGGATTCAAAGGGGCCTGGCTCTGTGAGTGGCTCCTCTCCCTCGGGGCCAAGGTCCATGGCTTCAGCCTGCCGGAGCCCGTGTCCTCGCCCTGTCTCTTCGATCAACTGGGACTCGCCTCCCGAATGAATGACCGCCGAGGTGACATCCGCGACGGGGCTTCGGTGAAAAAGACCGTATTGGAAATTTCGCCCGACTTCGTCTTCCACCTGGCCGCCCAACCCTTGGTCCGCTTGTCCTACAGCACCCCGGTGGAGACCTGGGAAACCAACGTCATGGGCACCATCCATGTTCTTGAAGCGCTGAGGGCACTTCAAGAAGCCAAAGCCGCAAGTTTAAGGGGAGTTTCAACTTCCGACTCAAACTTGAGCAAGGTGACGACCGTCGCGGTCCTCATCACCACCGACAAAGTGTACGAAAACCGTGAGTGGTTGCACGGCTACCGGGAAGTGGATCCGCTCGGCGGCCACGATCCCTACAGTTCGAGCAAAGGCGCGGCGGAGATCGCCATTGCTTCCTGGCGGAATTCGTTTTTCGAAGATGAAGGGCTTCGTGCATCGTGCTTCGTTGCCTCGGCCCGGGCGGGCAATGTCATCGGGGGCGGGGATTGGGCTATGGACCGTATTGTGCCCGACGCCATCCGCGCCCTTGCTTCCGGACATCCGGTGCCCGTGCGCAACAAAATCTCCACCCGTCCCTGGCAGCACGTGTTGGAGCCTCTGTCCGGTTATCTCCTCCTTGCGGCTCGTCTCGCCGCAAGTGTTGATGGGGTGAATGCCGCCGCAGGCGGCGTTGAAGGATTTAAAGGTGGAATCCCCTCGACCTCTCAACCCTTCAACCCTTCAACGGCAGAGCTCTGCGCCGCCTTCAACTTCGGTCCCCATCTGGAATCCAACAAGACGGTCGAAGAGCTGGTCGAGGAAATACTCAAACATTGGCCAGGCACCTGGGAGGACCGCTCCGACCCGAACGCCCCCCACGAGGCCGGGAAGCTCAATCTCGTCTGGGACAAGGCCCATCATCTGTTGGGCTGGTCACCGCGATGGGATTTTGCCACCACGTTGTCACAAACCGTGGCGTGGTATCGTGGAGTTCACGAGGGGGGCAATCCGGGAGAATTGACCCGGAGACAGATCAGGGAGTATCATGCACCATTATGAGTATCACTGTCGTCAAGGAGGGTGGCGTGTTGCGGGTCATAGACTCGAGCGAACCCATTCCCGAGGGGGCACACTTAGAACTTTATACCGAAAATGAGCTTCTGAGTATCTCGCTCGAACGAAAAGCGATGCTGGACCTGCAAATGCCTTCCTTCATCCGAGGGGATGAAGATGAATCTGCGGAAGAACTCTTTGAAATCCCCGGCAAATGATCCAACCCGGCCGCTTTTACTACCTTGACTGGCCACATACGGATTCCGACCGCAAGGGGTCGGCATCCTTTTCTTCGAAAAGCAGGCCTGCATTGGCGATCACGGGCGCTGATAAACAGGGTGACGTCACTCTTCTCAAAGTCACCGGTGCGCCGCACTATCCTCATGCGATCGCCTTTACCCAGGAAGATCTGGCCAGCGGTCGTTTGCTGAAGACGAGTTATATCCGCACAGACCGCTTTCTGACCGTTCATGAATCCGAGCTTCGGGATTGGGGCGCGTCACTGAAGCCCTCTCGTTTGAAGGATTGTCACAAAGCCTTGGCCTTGTCCAATTCCCGTTCCTTCTCCCGCCTGACCCACTTGGCGCAAAGGCCCGGGGATGATGAGGTCCGCTTGGAAACGGAGGCTGAAACCCACCGGAAACTTGAAGCCGGAAACTTGAAGCCGGAAGCCATTCCCTACGCCGGTCGTGTCTTTGATGAAGACGAAGTGACGGCGGCGGTTTCCGCCACCCTCGATTTTTGGCTCACCCTGGGCAAGGAGGGTGAGGCTTTTGAATCCGAACTGGCGGAATTCCTCGGGGTGCGCCGCTGTATCCTGACCAATTCCGGCTCTTCGGCCAACCTGCTGGCCTTCACCGCCCTGACCAGCCACAAACTGCCACCGGAGAAACGCATCCGTCCCAGCGACGAAATCATCACCTGCGCGGCCGGATTCCCCACCACCGTGGCCCCGATCCTGCAAAATGGCGCGGTGCCCGTTTTCCTCGACAATGACCCCACGACCGGCAACGCCGATCTCTCCCGCTTGGAGGAAGCCTTTGTCCCCGGGAAAACCAAGGCCGTCATGATGGCCCACGCCCTGGGCAACCCCTTCGATCTGGCCACCGTGCTGGCCTTCTGCAAAAAACACGACCTCTGGCTGATCGAGGACAATTGTGATGCCCTGGGTTGCACATATTCGCTTCCCGTCGCGTTGGCCGAATCCTTGGGATTGCAGCATCTTCTCCAGCGCGCGAGAGCCAACCCAGAATCAAACACACAGAACCAGGCACTCAAAATCCCCCGTATCGTGGACGGGATTTTGACCGCCTACACCGGCACTTTCGGTGACCTCAGCACACAGTCCTTCTACCCGCCGCACCACCTGACCATGGGCGAGGGTGGGGCCATCAACATCGTCAAGGACATGAAGCTCAAGGTGCTGGTGGAGAGCTTCCGGGACTGGGGCCGGGATTGCTGGTGCGCCAGCGGGGTCGATAACACCTGCCGGAAACGGTTCGGCTGGCAACTGGGTGAACTGCCCGAGGGCTACGACCACAAATACATCTACAGCCACATCGGCTACAACCTGAAGCCGCTCGATCCGCAGGCGGCCATCGGCCGGGCCCAATTGAAGAAGATGCCCGCCTTCATCGAGGCCCGCAAACGCAACTGGGAATTGTTGCGCCGGGGATTGGCCGGGCTGGAGGATGTGCTGGAGTTTGCCCTGCCCACCCATGCATCCGCATGGTTGGGAGTTGAAGTTGAAGGTTTAAGTTCAAGAAAAGACGAATGGCAGGAGGCCTCATTCGGATGGAAATCCGACGGTCTTTCTCCCTTAAACTCAGACATGTCACATGAACACGGGCTGCGCTGCAGTCCGTCCTGGTTCGGCTTCATGATGCTGGTGAAGCCCGGGGCTCCTTTTTCCCGCACAGATCTGGCCCGGCATTTGGACGAACACAAGATCGGCAACCGCATGCTCTTTGGTGGCAACCTCGTCCGCCAGCCGGCATTCGTCCAGTTGCGTCATGACAACCCGGACGCGTTCCGCGTCGTCGGGGGAAGCCGGGGCAAACAAGGAGCAACAAGCCTTCTCCCGGGTGCGGATAGAATCATGAATGAGGCGATCTTCATCGGAGTCTATCCCGGCCTGACCCCGGCCCAGATCGACCGCATGGTGAGGGTGATCAGGGGTTTTGTTGGTACAGAGCGACAAGTGAGCGGTTGATTCTAATCCAAATGCGGGGACGTAGGGCGGGATGGCCACGGACGCTTCTGCAATGGGGCTCTCGTGTTTTTTCTTTGTTTGATTGATCCGCCCTGTCTGGTTGATTGGTGTGCGTTTACACCTCGAGCGAAACGAGGCGGGAACGCGCAGTTGGACATGTGTGAGAACGGTTCTTTTGACGCAAGTTCTCTTGGGTCTCCTCGTGAGGGACATCAGGGGCCGGCATGTCTTGGTCCTGGTTGCTTGTTTCTCTAAAAGAATGGGGGAAAGAGACACCTAACTTAGCAATAATAAGTATTGAAGGCGATCCCGGGCTTGGATACCATGGCAGAGTGATTCATCTGGACATCAAGTCTTTGATGCGCTGTGCGGCTGCCGGCACGGCGGTTTTTTGCGGCATGACGCGGGCTTGGTCTCTCGACGCAACAACGCCGCGCTATTACTTTGCCACGTTTTCCAATTCGGCTCAGACACAACTTTATCTCGCTTCCTCATTTGATGGCAGGCGCTTTGATCCGCTCACCGGGGGGCCGGTTTTTACAACGACTTCACCCGAAACCCTGCGCGACCCTTCGATTATCAAATTGCCGGATGCTTGGTATGTCTGCCACACCGCTGGGAGTAATTTGGGGAACGCGGCCTACTTCACCATCCTAAGGTCTACCGACTTGGTCAACTGGACCAAGGTGATCGATGTCAGTACCGCAGGTATTCCGAACACAAACTACACCTGGGCTCCGGAGTGGTTTCGCGACGACGATGGATCGCTGCACATATTATTCAGTGTTTCACCGCTGATAACCCGCGAGCATCGTTTGTATGAGATCCATCCCACATCATCCGGGCAATGGTCCTCCTGGTCTGCTCCGACGGAATTGACTGGAAGTGCTTTCCCCTCATTCACCCATCCCCCGGGGAGCACCACATTCGTGGGGTATTATGATGCCTATGTGGTGAAGCGGGGAGGAGAGTACCACTTGTTTTACTTTGATGTATCGACAAGTTGTATCCAATGGGCCAAGTCTAATGCCCTGACCGGTCCCTATGCAGTGGTCCGTGGCGGGAATTGGCAGGGCATTGGTGCTTATAAGGAAGGCGGCACCATGGTCCACCTGGGCGGCACGAATTGGCGGTTTTACTTTGCCGATGCTATTTACAGTAGAATGTCTTACGTTGAATCGACCAATGATTGGGCAAACTGGAACGCGCCTGTGTTGATGGATTCGCCGGTCGTCTTTAATCATGGCACCGTGGTATTCAATCCCTCCCTCCCCGAACTTAAGCCTTCTTTGGAAATCCTTCCGGGCTTGCAAGTCCGTCTGCGTTTTCCTGGAGTGAATAAAAATGGTTATCAGGTAGAGTCATCACCGGACCTGGTGACTTGGACTTCGCTGGGTTCTGTCATCCAAGGGGCAGGGGCCGAAGTCCTGACGGACCATGACCCCGCCGGCGCTGGACGTCTCTTTTATCGCGTGAAATGGCTGCCCTTTCATCTGCCCTTGGATTGAGATCCTGCGCCAAAAAATGGAAAGTAAATCCATGCCGATCCTTTTCATGGTCAATCTTGCAGTAGTCGGTGGAAGGCATTGAGGTCCCGGTGTTCAAGGCGCGGCAAACACATACGATGTTCAGAGCCGGCCCATGAGAGGATATGGCCGGGGAGTCTTTTTATGAAGGAAGGTTCAGAGAGTGGTTTTTCAATAGGAGGGATTGGGAATTTGAGCCGATCAGAAGGTTCCGCAGGCTCTAATATCAAATCTAACTGAATGGGCGGGAACCCAACGTGCCCGGCACTGTGAGCCCCGTTGCGGCAACGTGCCGCTCACGCGGAGGTTCGCGTGACCGCGTTGGAAGCGCCACGTGTCCCGTTCCACGGTGACGTGGTCACGGGAGAACGCGACCTCACACGGCCCGCTCCACCAAAGGCATCCAAGGCGGAACGCGCACTTCCGCCGTCGCCGGGCCTATGGCGGGACAAGCCGAGCGCGTTTGCCTCATTTTCCGCTTAATCCATTCAACTTGGTATAAGCCTGATCGGACCAGACAAGCAGGAGGAAGTGGCCATCAATTGCCTTTTGACACTACCCCCAAACTTCACAGGTCCAGTTTGTTCCGTGTTGTGTAACACGCCAGAGTCAAGAACGGGGCGAAGCGCTATGTTCCGGGCGTTACGAAGGGGAGAATGAAGATGCCGCGAAGTGGGAAGCTTTCGTTGGCAATGGAACAAGAATCCGATAAATTCCCGGCAAGATGACACCTGAAGATGTCCAGAGAACTGTTTCTGTCGTCATGCCTGTGTTCAATGAGGAATCCACCCTTTCCCGGGTGGTGGAAGCCGTTTTGGTCCGTCCCGAAGTGGCGGAACTGATTCTGGTGGATGATTGCTCGCGGGACGGGACTTGGAGGGTGATGGAGAAACTGGCCGAGGGCGATCGCCGTATTCGGATTTTCCGGCACGAGGTGAACCGGGGAAAGGGTGCCGCCCTGCGGAGCGGCTTCGGACACGCCACGGCACCCTATGTGTTGATTCAGGATGCCGATTTGGAATACACCCCGGAGGATTATCCCACCCTCTTGCGTCCCCTCTGGGATGACCGGGCCGATGTGGTTTTCGGGTCGCGTTTCATGGGATCGGGTACCCACCGGGTGCTGTATTTTTGGCACTACGTGGGGAATACGTTCCTCACCCTGCTTTCGAACATGTTCACCAATCTCAACCTCACCGATATGGAAACGTGCTACAAAGTCTTCAAACGGGAAATCATCCAAGGGATGAAGATCGAGGAAGAGCGATTTGGATTTGAGCCTGAGATCACCGCCAAAGTGGCGCGCCACCAACCCAGGCTGCGCATTTACGAGGTTCCCATCTCTTACTACGGGCGTACCTACGAAGAGGGGAAAAAAATCGGCTGGAAAGACGGGGTGAGGGCCTTGTGGTGCATCGTCCGCTACAACCTTTTCCGATGACCCGAGTCTTTGGCGGCACGGAGAAGGGGTCTGTTTGCTGGTTGCTCTTCTCGGCTTGGGCCACGCTGACGGGCTGGTTGCTTTCTCTGCCGGGTTGGATGAGCCGACCGGGGTATGCCTGCTTCCTGGCTGGGTTCGTCGGATGTTGCATTTGGAGACGGCGTGATCTGGGTTTGGCAGGAGGGGCGGACTGGTTTCCAAGGCGCCTTCGTTTTTTACGGGCACTCAAAAATCCAGGTACGTTGCCGAACTGGCTGCCATTTATTTGGTTGGTGACTTCCTTGTTCGCACTGGCGGGAGGTCTGTTGTACCATCCCAACAACTACGATTTTCTGACCTACCGCTTTCCCCGGATACTTCATTGGTGGTGGGAGGGGGGGTGGCATTGGATTGTGACCGGGAACGACCGCCTCAACTACAGTGGAACCGGTTTTGAATGGATGGTCATGCCCCTCTTCCAGTTCACCCGGAGCGACCGCCTATTCTTTCTCCTCAACTGGATTCCCTACCTCCTGATGCCGGGATTGGTTTATTCCGTTTTCAAGCGTTTGGGATTGGGCCGGAAAACCGCCTGGGTTTGGATGTGGCTCCTGCCCTCCGGCTATTGCTATGCCATGCAGGCCGGGAGCGCGGGAAATGACAGCTACGCGGTCGTCTATGTTCTGGCGGCGCTGCATTTCGGATTCATGGCCCGGGATCTCTGGAGTGCAGGCCCGGGTCCGGGAGTGTTTCTTCCCGCGGCCTTGTCGGTTCTTTCTGCCGCCCTGCTGACCGGGGCAAAGGCCTCGAACCTGCCGTTGCTTCTGCCCTGTCTTCTCCCCCTTTTGCCTCTGTGGAAAGAACCATTTCGGCAACCCCTTCGCTGGGTCAGCCTAGGAGTGGTCGCGGCAGGGGTGTCATTCCTGCCCCTGGCTGTTCTCAATCATCTTCATGTCGGCGACTGGAGTGGAGATCCCGACAACAACGGCAAAATGAAACTGGATAATCCCGCAGCGGGAGTGGCGGGCAATGTCCTCCAACTGGCTGTGGGGAGCCTTCAGCCTCCGCTCCTACCCCTGCCTGCATGGTGGAACGGACCCGTGAACCGGTTGGCGGACTCTTTGGGGGTGGGGCAACTGAAAACGGACTTTCCCCGCCTGAGCCTGAACATGGGGGAATTGCCCAACGAAGAAGGAGCCGGACTGGGACTGGGATTGACCCTGTTTCTGGGGCTTTCTGGTGCCACCGCGATGGCCACCCGTCTTCGATTGTGGAGGCGGTTCGGGAAGGCGGAACAGCCCGGGACATCGAAGGGCCTGCTGGACTGGCTGGTGATAGGGGTTTGCCTAACTGGGTTTTTGGCGGCTGCGGTCTATGCCGCCAAGATGGGGAGCGAATGCACGGCCAGGCTTCTGGCGCCCTATTACCCCCTTCTGATTGCGGCGGTGTTGCGTTTGTCCGGTCCTGTTCCTGACTGCCGGTGGATTTCCTGGTGCGGAGTGGGGGTCGCCGCCACCGCCTGGATTCCGCTTGCCCTGACCCCGTCGCGTCCCCTCGTGCCAGTGGAGGTCATTGTGAGGGAATGCTTGGGGAACCGCGCCGAAGGGAAAACCTGGGAGAGAGTGAAGCAAGTCTATGAGGTGTACTCGCGGAGGTGGGATGCGCTTGCGCCCGTGCGCGAAGCCCTGCCAAGCGGGGTCCGGGTGGTCGGTTTTGCCGGTTCGGGCGATGATTCGGAAGTATCCCTTTGGCGACCTTTTGGCAGACGCCAGGTGCGGTTCCATTCGGACGGGATGGATGGGTTGGACTGGGTCGTGCTCAAGAGAAAACCCGATGCGTCCGAGGCGTCTCCTCCTGTCGGTTCGGGCCGCTACCGGTTACGGTCTTCGGTGCCTGTCGTGAGCAAAATCAGGGAAGGATCGTGTTGGTGGGATATCTGGGAACGGCTTCCTTGACCCGCCTGCTCAAAGGCCTCTGGCCTGTCGGATAGTTGTTTCCGAAAAATTACCCGAGAATTACTCGTGACCCTCTACGGGCATCGTGGAAAAATTGTGTCCCTCATGAAACGAGCTCTCATCGGACACACCGGCTTCGTCGGATCGAACCTCGCCGCCCAGGGTTCCTATGACGCCTTTTTTCGCAGCCGGAACATCGAAGACATGGCCGGTCAGTCCTACGACCTCGTCGTCTGTGCCGGCATCCAGGCCAAAAAGTGGTGGGCCAACGACCATGCCGAAGAAGACCGCCAAGGCATCCGCCGCTTGTTGGACGTTCTGGCCACGGTGCGTGCCGGTTGCATGGTCCTCATTTCGACGGTCGATGTCTACCCCCAGCCTTCCGGGGTTGATGAAGATTCCCCCATCGACCCCGGGATCAATCACGCCTATGGACGGAATCGCTTCGAGGCGGAGCAATCCATCCGCGCCCTTTTCCCCTCCCACGTGGTGGTCCGTCTTCCCGGCCTTTTCGGAGAGGGGATCAAAAAGAATGTCATTCATGATCTCCTTCACGATCATGAATTGCACAAGATCAACCCCGCCGGGGTATACCAGTATTACAGCCTCGACCGCATCCAAGCGGACATCGACAAAGCTGTCGCCATGGGCATTCCTTTGGTGAATTTTTCCGCTGAGCCCGTCAGCACCCGTGAAATTATCGGGCGCTTTTTCCCCGACAAGCAGGTGGGGCCGGAAACCGCGTTCAAGGCGTCTTACGACATGCACAGCAAGTATGCCGACGCTTGGGGATCGAAGCGGCCGGGGTATCTTTTCAGCCGTGGGGATGTGCTCGGTCAGTTGGAAGTTTTTCTGGGACGGCACGGCGTGCGTTCTGTGTCTTCAAACTCATGAAACCCCAGCCCTGTCTGGCCTTTTCCAATATCGCCTGGTCTCCGGAGGAGGATCTTCCGGCCTATGACCTTTTGGGGAAACTCGGAGTAAGCCAGGTGGAATGTGCCCCCGGGCGTCTTTGGCCGCAGCCAGCGGAGGCCACGGATGTGGAGGTGCGCCAAGCCCTGGGGCCAATTGTCGCGCGTGGGCTTTCGGTTTCTGGATTCCAAGCCATCCTCTATCAAAAAAGCGAACTATTGCTTTTTGATGATCAAACACGACCCAGGCTGATGGAACACTTGAAGGGATTGGCACGGGTGTGTGCCATGGTGGGAGGGCGTTATCTGGTATTTGGTGCCCCCAAGAATCGTTGGGTTCCCGATTCGTTGGACGCGTCTTCGGCCCGACGGGAGGCGGTGGATTTTTTCCGTGAGTTGGGCCGTGAGGCCGCCGGCCTGGGGGTGGTATTCGGGATGGAAGCCAATCCCGCTTCCTACGGCTGCAATTTCTGCACCCATGTCGCAGACACGGTGGGGTTGGTGCGCGAAGTGGATTCACCGGGTTTCCGATGGCATCTCGATGCCGGTGAACTGGCGATGAATGCGGAAAAGCTTCCCGAAACCATCCTTGAACACGCGCCCTGGGTCGGATCGGTTCACGTCAGTGAGGCCAACCTGGATGGATTTGCATCTCCTTGGGAGGGGCATGCCAAAGTGGCGCGTTGCCTGGAACAGATCGGTTACGCGGGCACCCTTTCGATTGAAATGAAGCGACAGCCGGCCGGCTTGGAATCCGTGCGGGAGGCCGTGGAACACGTGAGCCGTATCTACCTGCCCTGAACCAGCCAGGCCCTTTTCATGGAAACTCCCCGTATGACGCAGTCTGCCGATGCCGTGGTTGTGGGCGGGGGATTTTTTGGCATGTATCTGGCCTTGTTGCTCAAGGCGCGGGGTCTTTCGCCGGTGATCCTGGAGCGTGGTCCGGATTTCATGCTCCGGGCCTCCTACCACAACCAAGCACGCGTTCACAATGGCTACCATTATCCGCGCAGCCTCATGACCGCCGTCCGCTCCCGGGTCAACTTTCCCCACTTCCTCCAGGATTTCCCGGAATCAATTGTCGAGGATTTCGACAAATACTACGCCGTGGGCCGCGTGCTCGGAAAGGTGACGGCGGACCAGTTTGAAACCTTCATGGCCCGGGTCGGGGCTCCCCTACAACCAGCCCCAGAACGCGTCTCCCGCTTGTTCAGCTCGCCGTTGATTGAGAAAGTCTGGAAAGTCCGGGAAGTGGCCTTTGATGCCGGCAAGCTACGCCTCACCATGCGGAAGCGCTTGGAGGAGGCGGGGGTCGAGTTTTATTTTGAGGCCGACGCCCGGTGCCTGACCCATAGAGCTGATGGGGCGATGGAATTGGCCGTGGAAACCAATGGGGGTCGGCGTTTGTACGGAACCCCTTGGGTATTCAATTGCACCTACAGCGGACTGAATCGGCTGCGGTACCATTCCGGACTGCCCCTCCTTCCCCTCAAACACGAATTGACCGAGATGGCACTGGTCCAGCCTCCGCAGGAATTGCAAAATCTGGCGGTCACGGTCATGTGTGGTCCGTTTTTTTCCTTGATGCCTTTTCCCGACCGCGGACTTTGGACCCTGAGCCACGTGCGCTACACCCCGCACCATGCTTGGAAGGAAGGAGGCTCGCAAAGCGGAACGGAAGCCTGGCAGGACGCGTATGAACATTTTGACCGTGCAGTCAAAAGCACCGACGGTCCCCTCATGATCCGCGATGCCGCCCGCTACCTTCCTGCCATGTCCAAGTGTCGTCAGGAGGGGTCGTTGTGGGAGGTGAAGACCGTCCTCCCGCAAAGCGAACTCGACGATGGTCGGCCGATCCTCTTTCATAGGGATCCGGAAATGCGCGGTTTGGTGAGCCTCATGGGGGGGAAATTGGACAACATCTACGACATCCCCCAAGAACTGGCGGCCTTGGGGTTGGGAATGTAAACAGAGAGAAAGAAACGGATTATGGATAAAAGCCTGGTTGTTTCGGTGGTTGTGCCCCTGAGAAATGGGGCGGAGATACTGCCTGCCTTTCTCGGGGAGTTGGCCGGGGTTCTGAAAGAGGCCTATTACTTCTACGAAATCATCCTGGTGGACGATGGCTCCACCGATCGCACGCCCAGGGTGGTGGCGGAATTGCTGCGCGTGCAGGAGCGCGTCCGCTTCCTCCAGCTTTCGCGGCCCTACGGGCGGGAGATTGCCACGGCGGCCGGCTTGGAAACCGCCATTGGGGATTTTGTCGTGGTCATGG
Organism: Candidatus Methylacidiphilales bacterium; assembly: GCA_033875315.1. Lineage (NCBI taxonomy): Bacteria > Pseudomonadati > Verrucomicrobiota > Methylacidiphilae > Methylacidiphilales > Methylacidiphilales bacterium. The sequence goes on along the minus strand of JANRJG010000041.1, from coordinate 106,156 downwards.
ATGCCCTGACCGATCCGCCGGCCATGATTCCGGACCTGGTGGCGCGCTGTCGTTTGGGCAGCGGTGTGCTCTGCGGGATATCCAGTGAGCCTGAAAAGTCCGGTCTGCTGACCGCCTGGGCCACGCGACTCTTTCACACCTATTGTCGGAAGGTGTTGGATATCGATTATCGGGAAAACTCCACCGATTTCCGCGTCCTCAGCCGCCAGGCGGTCAATGCCGTCACCCGCATCCGGGATCGTCGGCGATACCTGCGGATTTTTGCCGCCACCTTGGGGTACCAGCAGGAGTGCTTCACCTACCAGCCGAGGACGGCAGTCAACCAAAGCCGGGGCGGGTTGCAGGAACGGGTGGAACACGCCATAGAGATTGTCATTGCCCAATCCCGCCATCCCCTGCGCGTGGTAAGCCGGTTGGGTCTGCTCATGAGCGTATTGAATGTCCTCTATGCGGGATACATTGTGGCCATCTATTTTTTGAAACCCGATGTGGCCCGGGGATGGACCACGCTCTCCATGCAGATGACCGGGATGTTTTTTTTCCTGTTCCTGATCCTCGCCGTGCTGTGTGAATATGTGGGACGGATTTTGGAAGAAACCCAGGAGCGGCCCCTGTATTACGTGGCCGCCGAGCAGACCAGCTCCGTGCTCCTGGAAACTTCGATCGAAAAGAATATCCTGAACGAGGCCAAGGCAATATGAACCCCGCCTGGCAAGTGCCGACCTACCAGGTGGCGTGGGGGAAGCCCGGGCGCAACCGCTATGCGGTGTGTGTCTTTGTCATCAATGAAGGTGAACGTGTGAGGGCGCAGCTTCAGCGCATGAAGCCCCTGACCGACGGGGTGGATGTCGTGATTGCCGATGGGGGGAGCACGGACGGGTCCTTTGACGGAGACATCCTGGAGGAGGCCGGCGTGACGGCGCTTTTGGTCAAAACCGGCCCGGGGAGATTGAGCGCCCAAATGCGGATGGGCTTGGCTTGGTGCCTGCAGCAGGGTTATGAGGGCGTGGTGACCATTGATGGGAATGGAAAGGATGGGATCGGGGCCATCCCCCAATTTATCAAATTATTGGAAGCCGGATATGACCACGTCCAGGGATCGCGGTACATTGCCGGGGGACATCATGAGAACACACCATTCCTGCGGCACTGGGGGGTCCAACTGCTCCATGCCCCATTGATCAGCCTGGCCGCAAGGTTTCGTTACACCGACACCACCAATGGCTTCCGAGCCTACAGCCGGAAGTTCTTGGTGGATGAGCGGGTGCGGCCTTTCCGGGACTGTTTTGTCTCGTATGAACTGCACTACTACCTGGCCATCCGTGCGGCAAGATTGGGGTTCCGGTGCGTGGAAACGCCCGTCAGCCGGGTTTATCCCCGGCACGGGAAAACCCCCACCAAAATAAGCGGACTGAAAGGGAATTGGTTGGTCTTGAAGACGCTCTTTGATGCAGTTAGGGGTAAATATGATCCTCTCCTGTGATAAAGTGGCAAGCGACTTGTCGGCTTCGGAAGGCAAGCGGGAGTGTTGGTGAAACTGATCCTTGTGGAGCCGGGCGGACATCATTTGTCCGGACATATGCGGGAAAAAATACTCCTTGCTGCGGTAAGTCTGCGTGAGCTTGGAGTCGGCGTGACCTTGGTGGGTTGGGCGGAAACACCGCCACCGGATGTTGTTCTCGATGATTACGTGTGTCCTCCGTCTTTTGTGCGGCACGTGGCCGGATGGATACCTCGAAAACTCACCACTTTGTATATTGAGTTTTGGGTCTATCTCACGGCATTTATCGCTTCTCGTAGCGGAAAAATGGGGGTCATCGGCATGACTTCATCCGGACCTTACGGTCCCGTATTCGCCTCCTTTTTTTGTCATCCTCCGGCTGCCTACCTACAGCGCATGATCCACCCGGGACTTTTCCCTGTTTCCGGGGGATGGGGGATTGTTCGGAGGCGAGCTCTTGCATGGAAATGCTTGGTGCGTAATGGAGGGCGATTGGTTTGCTTTAATGAATTGATGCAAACGACATTTGATCAGTCAGTGGGTCCTGGGGCTACGGTCTGCATTCCTGAATTCATCGCCTTGCCCGGCCCTGAAAAGATTACTGAGCGAAAAATTCGCAGATTATTGGCCACGGGATGGGACAATGCGAGGCGCTCACCGGTGGGCCATTTGGAACGTTTGGAGGATTTTGCCGGTCTCAACGAGATCATCATCCATGATCCCGAACTCAATGCTGAAAAGCTCCAGCCATTGCGGGATCGATTGGCGACATGCCCATCGGTCAAGTTGACGGGCATATCCGGATACTTCACTGGTGGGGCTTGGCTTGAGCTGTTCGCCCGGGCTGATGCCAGTCTGATCGCTTACGCGGGGACATTCCCGGCAATGAGTGCGCTTTTTTTGCAATCAATTGCGTGTGGACTGCCAGTGGTGTCCTCGCGCTTCCCGGACGGCATTGAGTGTTTCGCCAGATTTGGCAAACTGGGAGAATTGTTCGACTATGGGGACAGGGGAACACTGTCCGCGGCCATCGCCCGAATATGTGCCTGGAGCGACTTGGACTGGAAGGAGTTTTTCAGTGCACGCGAAGGTTTGTTGGCGGCGGTAAACCCGGCTTCCTCACTTTCGCAGTATTTGTCTTTTCTAAAAAAACAACATGCGTGTCCATGAAGGGTTCGGTGGATCAATAAGTCAGTAAGGACCACGTTGCCGAGTGTATGGTAAGTTTTGAGTCCGAAGGCCGGACTTTCAGCCTGATTTCCGGGTTTGTCAGTTCGTGGTAAAGAAAGGGTATTCTTCGCTTCACGTGTGATCCGGTTTCGAGTCCGAAACCCATGTTGCTTTCAGTCGGTTCTACTTGGGCGTGGGTTTTGAGGAGTAGATGGTGTTTAGGTAGTGCGCTGTATTCAATATCGAAGAGTATGTAAAAGGGTTTCGAGAGCGGAGTTCGCCTCAACATGAGGCGCTCGCGGTCGGCTTGGGGCATGTTGACAAGCGATTCGGTTGGTGAAATCTGCCGCACGGCAGCTTCTCCGCCCGGAATAATCTCAGCCTGGGAAACATTGTTTTTTTTCCAAACAAAGACCATGCCGGTTTCCTTAACTTTTTCATAACCCTCCAGCAGGAGGGTTTCGTAGACGTGCCAGTTCTGCGCACGCAGCCAGCTTTCGAAGGCAATATAAGCGGGATTGATCGTAATGATGCGATCGGGGGGATGTTGGATGAGGTGTGAAATGACCCTCTCCTCATTTTTTGGGCCCAAGGCATGGATGAGGTAATCGGTCCGCAATGAATTGCGCGTGCCGATCAGGGTATCATAAAATCCTCCGTAACTGCACCAAAGGGACTTCACATTTTCAGTATCCCGAAGAGAGCGGGCAATTTTGACGTCAGAGGTGAAAGCCGTCGAAAGGTAGCCGCCCAATTCCGGCACGCTGATAAGGGGGGCCCGGTATCGGGAATGCCAGAATTCGGTCATTTTTGCGGGATGGGTGGGGGCCGGGCTGCTGTTCGCCAAAAGCAGTCTGGCATCGACTCCCTTGTGCAGGTGCCACCATTCCGTCCAGGAAAGGGAGACGATTACTGCCATAACAATAGCCATAATCCGATGGGGCCATTCGGGGGCAGGATGAACTGGGAGGCGCTTTTGGAGCGCGGTGGTAAAATGATGAATTCCCAGGCCGGCTACCCAAAAAAAACCGAATAGGATGCTGTCCCTGAAATTGTCCACTTGGTTGACATTGACGATAGAGGCAAGGGTGCCGGATGTAACCAAGCAGGCCAGAGCCAGTGACGTGGCCAGGAAAGTAATTTTTTTCTTCTTAAGAAATAAGTAGAGCGAAAGCGCGCAGGCCCCGCATTCCAAAGTGATACGCGCCCAATGGAGCGTGTTCCAAGAGTAAGCTTTTTTGGCAGACACATCGAAATACCAGTATGATGTCTCGGAGATGTCCTTGAGATAGCCGAAATAAATCAATGGAGCATCCCATCGTCCGGATAAGCTGAAGGATGCCAGATAGAAGGTCGTGAAAGCCGTTGATGCGCCCAGGATTCCTGTTAGGAAAACGGACTTGAAGTCCGGGAAGATCGGGCTCCGGTATTGTGCAAGCAATACTGTAAGTGCGAGGGTGGCCAATGAGGCGGGTAGACCGTAATCCGTTGACCAGAGCGCACAGAACCCGGCCAGCACTCCTCCCGCAAGCGCGACCATCAGAGGTCTGCTCTTCCCGTTTGACCGATGCAGGTGCGATTCCAAACCAATCAGCAGGGCGAACGATACAAACAAACAGACGGGTCGCACGGTGCGGAGTGAAGTTCCCGGGTCAATGTAGGTCAGATGGGATAAAAGAAGGCGCAGGGGTTTCGCACCTGAAGGCGCTGGGGACATTTCAAGCAATCGGTAGATGATGATTTGTACGTCCGGCAGCGAATAGAGAAAGACCAAAAGCGTGGGATAAAACAAGCTCGTCCGCAGGCGCATTCCGCCCCAATAGAGACCGAGTGCAGCGATAAAGACAAAGCTTCCGCTACTCAACAAATACGCGGCAATCTTCGATCCGGCGAAGTTTGGGCCGAAGACTAGTGTGACGAGGAACATGACGTAACTGAGCAGCCAGCCCAAGTAGGGATCGAAATCAGCACCGATCCTTTGACCTTGGATCAACCGGTGGACCGGATTCCAGTTTTGGAGATCTCCGTCTGTGCCCAGAAAATCCAATACGATCCCCCGTTGCAGCGAGACGGCCAGCAATAGGAGGGCGGACATAAGCACCCAGGGCACCCAGGCCAGTTGAAGGGTTTTTTTGGGAATAGTTAAGCTGGGCATAAAATGTGGGTTTCTGTTATTTCCGTGTCACACACCAGTCCTGAAAACAAACAACTTCTTACATCGGGAATGTATAATTTGGAAGAGTAGAGCAAGCCTTGGGATAAAACGATCCTTGCCGAGGCTTCATCATCCCGGGTATTTTTAAGCCCGCCATGGCTCATATTCTCATCACCGGTGGAGCCGGTTACATCGGTTCCGTTCTCGTTCCCTCGCTCTTGTCCGAAGGTCACCATGTGACCGTTCTGGACAGCTTCCTGTTCGGTCAGGCTCCCCTGCTTGATTGTGTTCAGAATCCGATTTTCGAGGTCGTCCGTGGCGATTGTCGCGACGAATCCATCGTCAAGCCTCTCCTGGCCAAGGCAGACATCGTCATTCCTCTTGCCGCCTTGGTGGGGGCGCCCATGTGCAAGCTGGACAAGCTGGCGGCCCAATCCACCAATGCCGATGCGGTGAAAATGTTGTGCCGTCTGGCCAGCCCATCGCAGTGGATCCTTGTCCCTGTCACCAACAGCGGTTATGGCATTGGAGAAAAAGGGAAATTCTGCACGGAAGAAACACCCCTGCGTCCGATTTCACTCTACGGCACCAGCAAATGTGAGGCCGAGGCTGCGGTCTTGGAACGGCCGAACGGTTTGAGCTTCCGCCTGGCGACCGTTTTCGGGGCGTCGCCCCGGATGCGGTTGGACCTCTTGGTGAATGACTTTGTCCACCGGGCGGTGAATGACCGGGCGGTGGTGATCTTTGAAGGCCATTTCAAGCGCAATTACATCCACATTCGTGATGTGGCCAAGGTCTTTTCCCATGCCATCCGGAATTTTGAGGCCATGAAGGGCAAGCCGTACAACGTGGGCTTGGACGATGCCAATCTTTCCAAACTGGAATTGTGCGCGAAAATCCAGGAATACCTGCCCCAATTTGTCTATCTGGAAGCCCCCATTGGCGAGGACCCGGACAAACGCGACTACATTGTTTCCAATGCGCGCATTGCGTCCACGGGCTTCAAGCCGGAGTGGTCGTTGGACCGGGGCATCCAAGAGTTGATCAAAGCCTACACGATCATCCGAAACAATAAATTCGGTAACGTGTAGACCCAATGAGCCGTAAGCTATTCAGCGGACTGGAATCCAGTTTCCGGTTCCTCGTCGGGCATGAAGGCTTTTCCTCACACCCCTTGCGGTGTGTCTGGCGGGTTTTTGCCTGGTATCTCCTGGTGTTGACCGGAAGGAATCCAACGATGAAAGTTGGGGCTTGGAACGCTTCCTATCTGTTGCCGAGTGTCTTTCGAAGCCCCGCCAAGGTTTTCTATGTTTTCGGGCGGGACTATGAACCTGAGATCAAATTCTTGGAATCTTATCTCAGGGAGGGAGATGTCTTTGTCGATGGAGGGGCAAACTTTGGACTGTACACGATCATGGCGGCACGCCACCTGGGAAGTGCTGGCCGCGTTTTCGCGTTTGAGCCATTTCCTGAATCCCACGAACTGGTTGTCAAAAATATCGACCGTAATCGCTTGGATAACGTGGAGCTTTTTCAAGTGGCTCTCTCAGATGAAAACGGGGAAGCCCGGTTGGGGGTCCATGATGACCCTGGCCGCAATTCGCTGGCCTTGGATGCCAGCGAGACGATTGCCACAGTAAAAGTGGAGAAAAAGAGGCTAGACGATTTATGGGCCCAGCATCGATTCCCCCTTCCCACGGTGATCAAACTGGACGTGGAGGGGCATGAGCGGAGCATTTTACTCGGGGCGCTGAAAACACTTTCTGCGGCCACTCCCACGATCATTTTTGAGCTGATCCCTCCGTCCTGTGAACGGGCCGGTCATACAGTTGGAGCATTGATCGATCTGCTTCGCGACGCCGGGTATACATTTTTTGCCTTCTCGGGAAACAAAATGATCCCTGCGATTCCAGAATGTGGCGACTACATTGCTGTCCATACATCCCGTTTGACGGAGGACCGGAATATCAGGATGCAAAATTCCTCATGGTGAAGCCCGTCGGGATCAATGCTTGGGTTGCATTTTGGCGGGGTTCCGATCGGTTTGACTTCATTTTCCGATCTATGGACTATTCTGGGCTGTTGCCATCGGTTGCCTTCATATTGGCCTGTCGCCTGCCGTCATTCATCCAACCCCCGTTTTCTTCTCCCGTCGCCTGAACATGTCATCTGATCCTAAAAAATTTCCGATGTTTGCTACCGTCATTCTGGCGGGTGGTTTTGGCACGCGTCTGCAAGGTGTTTTGAAAGATCTGCCCAAACCGATGGCTCCCGTGGAAGGTCGTCCATTTGTTGAGTGGATAGCGCGGGCGCTCCACCATCAGGGCATCCGCGACTTCGTCCTGTCAACCGGCTATTTGGCCCACAAAGTGGAGGAACATTTCCACGATGGAATCCTTCCCCAAGCCCGCTTCGTTTGTGTGGCCGAGTCCTCTCCGCTTGGAACGGCCGGTGGATTTCTGCACGCCGCGGCCCAATCAGGATTCCATCCGGGGAGTTGGCTGGTCTGTAATGGAGATTCCCTCGTCGCTGCCCCTCTGGATCCGCTCCTTTCCCTGTTTGCAGATCCTGAAGTGGACGCGGGAGTGCTGGCTTTGTGGCAGGAAGATGCTTCGCGCTATGGCAGCCTGGACACCGACACCGAGGGGCGGTTGCGGGGTTTCCGCGAAAAGAAACCTGGTGCGGCTTGGATCAACGCCGGGGTGTATCTTTTTAGAAGCGCTCTATTGATGGAATTCCCCACCAAAAATCCCCTGAGTTTTGAAACGGAAGTATTTCCCGGATTGATCGCCTCCGGAAAAAATATCCGGGTAGCCCGCGTCGAAGGGGAGTTTCTCGACATCGGACTGCCGGAAAGCTTGGCCCGGGCCGGAGCATTTATCCAACGGAACCGGAGTGTGCTCGCATGAAAATCATCCTAATCGGTGCAAATGGCTTTGTCGGCTCGGCATTCCATCGGCTGCTTGCCAGCGGTGCACATGAATTGATTCCCGTCACCCGCGCGAATTACGCCGCTCACGTCGGCACCCCGGCTGACTTGGTCATTGAGGCGGCCTGTAACTCGAAGAAATTTTTCGCCGAGGAAAAACCTTTCGAAGAATTCGATACCTCGGTGGGACACCGGCTCCGCACCCTCCGTGATTTCCCCGCCGCCTTCCATCTCCATGTTTCCAGTGTCGATGTTTACGCCGATCTCACTTCCCCCTCAACCACCCGGGAAAGCACGGTCATACCCGCGGAACAAACTTCCTACTATGGGTTGCACAAATGGATGGCCGAAGAATTGGTTCGAAAATACGCCAAGGGATGGTTGATCGTCCGCCTCGCCGGCATGGTCGGCCCGGGCCTGCGCAAGAACCCGGTCTATGACATCCTCCACGGTCTACCGCTCCGCATCCATCCGGACTCGCGTTATCAGTTCCTTTCGACGGAGGATGCCGCCCGTCTTTCTTGGACGCTTTTCGAGAAAGGAGCAGCCGGTGAAGTGGTGAATATCTGTGGTCAGGGCACCGTGACCCCCAGGCGGGTTGCCGAAATGGCAGGCAGAACCATGGACCTTTCCGCACTGCCCCCCGATGCCAAACCCCGGATCGTCGACGTTTCGGTGGATAAACTCCTCGGAATCCTTCCGGTTCCCCGCTCCGTGGATACCGTCGCTGAATTTATTGCTCGGAAAATCTGAAGAATCGGTTTTTTGGAGAAAGCCAAAACTTCGAACCCTCAATTGTCGCAAAGCGGGCAGGGGAAAAGCTGGATGGGTGAATACCCGAACGGAAACTAGAAACTAGATACGCCGATATCTGGTCGGGCTTTCAGGATAGTCGGAGGGCGGCTTTGCGGTTTTGGGTGAACCAGGCGAACGTTTTTTCAAGGCCCTCACGCAACGGGGTGGTGCATTCGAAGCCGAGGATATCACGCATCCGTCCGACATCGAAGCCCTTGTCCATCTGTCCGTCCGGCTTGGTGCTGTCCCAGAGGATTTTTCCCTGGTAGCCGGCCAAATTTGAGATGAGTTCGACCAATTCGCGGATGGTCACCCGGGTGCCGGAGGAAATGTTGATGATTTCAGGGCCGCTGTAAACCTGCGCGGCATGGACCACGGCGCGACAGACGTCCTCGATGTAAACGAAATCGCGCTTGGGTGCCCCGGTTCCCCAGGCCGTGATCTCATTTGTGCCGGATTCACGGGCCTCCACATATTTGCGGATGAGCGCGGGGATGACATGGGAAGCGTTGAGATCAAAGTTGTCCCACGGTCCGTAGATGTTGCCCGGCACGAGGACAATGGCATCGAAGCCGTATTGCCGTCGGTAGGCCTTTGCCAGTTCGTGGCCCATGGCCTTGGCCAGGGAGTAAGGGGCGCTTTCCGGTTGCGGATAGCCATTCCACAACTGGTCCTCGCGGATGGGACTGGGGGCGGTCGCCGGATAACTGCATCCGCCCATGAGCCCGACAAACTTTTCCACTCCGCTCTTCCAAGCTTCATGAAGGGGATGGGCCGCCAAGGCCATGTTGCGGTAGCAGAAATCCGCCGGGTAATCGCGGTTGGCCAGAATCCCGCCCACATAAGCGGCCAGATGGAAGACCACCTGGGGACGGGTATCGCGGAACAAGGCGCGCACCTGATCCTGTTCCAAGAGGTCGTAATCTTTGCGGCCCGGGGTGATCAATTCGCAACCCGATGCGGCCAATCGCGGGACCAGGTTGCGTCCAACGAAGCCCTTTGCTCCGGTTACGAGAACCCGTTTCTTCTCTAGGCTATAACTCATAAATTTCGACTTTTCTAAAAGAACCCGTGGGTATAGTAAAGATCATCTCATGGTGATCTCCAAAACCCCCCTACGTGTCAGTTTTTTTGGGGGTGGCACCGACTATCCGGAATACTATGAGGAACACGGTGGGGAGGTGTTGAGCACCAGCATCAATCAGTACGTGTATGTCACGGTTTCGCGCCTGAATCCTTTGTTTGAGCATCGAATCCGCGTGGCTTATTCCAAAACCGAATTGGTCCGCACCGTTTCCGAGATCGCCCATCCCTGTGTGCGCAACGCCCTTGAGTGGCTCGGTATCGATTCCGGCATTGAGATTTCAGTCACGACCGATCTTCCGGCCCGCAGTGGACTGGGGTCCTCCTCGTCCTTCACCGTTGGCTTGCTTCACGCACTCTATGCCTTCAAGGGAAAGCTGGTCAGTCAGGAACAACTGGCCTTGGACGCCATCCATTTGGAGCAAAAGGTCATCGGGGAAAAAGTGGGCAGCCAGGATCAGGTGGCCGCGGCACTGGGGGGCTTCCGCCGGATCACCTTTGCGCGTTCACCGGTCTTCCGCGCCGATCCGCTTCCGCTCTCCTTGGAGCGCAAGGCGGAATTGCAACGCCACATGCTTCTCTTCTTCACCGGCATCACCCGTTTTTCGGAGGATGTGCTGGATGAACAAAAGAAACGTACCCAAGTCAATTTGGCCACCCTTGCGGCGATGCGGGAACAAGTGGCGGCAGCCTCCGAAATGCTATGCGGGAATGCTTTCCATGTCCGTGATTTTGGACGGCTGCTGCATGAGGCTTGGGAGTCCAAACAGCGGCTTTCTTCCAAGATCAGCAATTCCTCTGTCAATGAAGCCTATGACCGGGCCAGAAAGGCCGGAGCTTACGGCGGAAAACTCCTGGGGGCGGGTGGCGGCGGATTTCTGCTGGTGCTGGCTCCGCCAGAGAGTCATGCCGCCGTGACGAAGGCACTCGAACCCTTGGTGGTGGCTGGCGCGGCCTTTGAGGATGACGGGACCCGGCTCATTCATTTGCAATTGTCATGAAAGTCCTCGTTTCGGCCATCGCCTGCAATCCCTACGCGGGCTCCGAAGGGGCCTATGGTTGGCGTGCCTGCCGGGCCTTGGCGGAAGATCATGAAATCTATGTCATCACTTCTGGCGACAACGCCGCACCCCTGGAGCGGGCCCGCAGTGAGGGCTTGATCCCGACGAACCTTCATTTCCGATTTCTCGGCCGACAGGCCAAGTGTTCGGAGAACCGGATGGTGGCACGGCTCCAAAGCTGGAAGGGTTACATGGATTTCAACGCCGCAATCCTTCCCGAGGCCAGCCGATGGCACGCGGAGGTGGGTTTCGATCTTTCCCACCTCGTCACGTACACCACCTGGAGGGTGGGATGTGACCTGTGGCGGTTGCCCGTTCCACTGGTCTGGGGGCCGATCAGCGGAACTGAAGTTTTTCCTTCGAGTTGCTATGGGATCCTCAGTCCATCGGCGTACTTGTTCGAGCAGTTCCGTCGTCTGTCCGGAGTGTGGAGCCGGTTCAACCCAGGGGTGAGGGCCACTGCCCGCCATGCCGCGGTGGTGCCGGTGACCCATGGACAGGCCTTGGAGGCTTTGGTCCCCCTGCGAGGAAGGGCGGAGGGCGTGTTTGTCTTCTGCAATGTTTTCTTTGCTGATGCGCATATCGCGCAATTGCGTCGTCCGGGAACATCATCTCCCCCCCTGGGTCCGCTGCGAATTTTTGGCAGCGGCAACCTCGAAGGGCGCAAAGGCGTGGCCATTGCCCTCCACGCCCTGGCCCAGTTGAAAGCCCGGGGGCTGCGTTTTTCTTATACCATCACCAGCCGCGGTCCGGAACTGGAGCATCTGGTGGCCTTGGCCGCACGATTGGGTTTGGAGCGCGAGGTGTCGATCGGGAACACCCTGTCCCGCGAGGATTTTTTCAAAACCCTTCAATCCTCCGACATTTACCTTCTGCCCAGCCTGAGGGAAGGGGCGGGGCAAACCATGATGGAAGCGATGCTGGCCGGTTGTGCCCCGGTGGTGGCGGATTGGTGCGGGCCTTCGGAGATCGTCACGGAGGATTGTGGCATCAAGATTCCCGTGACCCGGCCCGAGACCATGGCGTCGGCGATCGCGGAGGCGATCCTGGATCTCGATCAGGATCGGGTCCGGCTCATGCAATTGGGAAACCAGGCGAGCAAACGGATTGCCGAGAATTACAACGAAGCCACCTATCGCGAACAGACCCGGCTCTGCTACGAAATGGCGCTGGGGTTGAAAGATTCTAAAATAGCGAAAAGCTGAAATTTCGAAAAGTCGAAAAGTCGAAAAGCGGAAAGCGGAAAGCGGAAAGCCAAAGTTTGCCCGTGCCGTGACGCGTAAACCGGGAAGGGCTGAAGGCCGCGTTTGGCGGGCACGCCATCACGCGGAAACAAGAAACTGGCCAGCAGGAGAAATCAGTCGAGAACTCGGCGGGCGATTTCCTCTCCGATGGACAAAGATGCGGTGGCTGCCGGGCTGGGGGCGTTCAGGACGTGGAGGGCTCGGGGACGTGCGATGAGGGCAAAATCCTGCACCAGGGTTCCGTCTCCGCCCATGGCTTGGGCCCGAACGCCCGCGCCGCCCGGTTCGATGTCGGAAAGCTGGATACTCGGAACCAGTTTTTGCAGAGCCCTGACAAAAAGAGTGGGGCTGAGCGATTGGGCCCATTCCTGCCAGCACATGGATGGGTGCCGGAATAAAAACTTCCAAAGACCCTTATAGGCCAGGGACCCGGCCAGATCTCGGAGATGGATGTCGGTCTTGCGGTAGCCTTCGCGGGCCAGGGCCAGGACTGCATTGGGTCCGGCTTCGATGCCTCCGTGGATGAGCCGGGTGAAGTGAACCCCCAAAAAAGGGAATGTGGGGTCGGGAACCGGATAGATGAGGTGGTTGACCAAGTGGAAAGCCGAAGGTTTAAGTTTGTAGTACTCGCCCCTGAAGGGAATGATCCGGGAATCCGGTTTTTCTCCGGAGAGGGTGGCCACGCGATCCGAATGCAGGCCTGCGCAATTGATGAGAAACGAGGCAGCGTAGTCCCCGGAGGTGGTTTGCAATATCCATTCCGAGTGATGTTCCGTGGCCTTTAGCACCCGTGACGAAGTCGCGATTTCACCGCCGAGTTGCCGGATCTCCGCGACCAGGGCGGCGCAAACGGATTCATAGTCCACAATGCCTTCCTCTGGAACCAGGAGGGCGGCCTGGCCGGCTGCGTGGGGTTCGCGTTGCAATAACTCGGGTTGGGAGAGCAACCGGAGTCCGGACAAACCATTTTGTTGCCCGCGGTCATAGAGGGCGTTGAGTCGGATGATTTCCTCCGGATTCGTCGCCACCACCACTTTGCCACAAATCTCGTGGGGGACGGCATGCTCAGCGCAGAATGCGGTCATTCTACGTATGCCCTCCACGGCCAGCCGGGCCTTGAGGGATCCGGGTTTGTAATACAATCCGGCGTGGAGGACGCCGCTGTTGTGCGTACTTTGGTGGGTGCCGCAGGATTTTTCTTTTTCAAAGAGGACCAGGCGGCAAGAAGGTCGCTTCTTCAACAGGGCCAGAGCGGTGCCCAAACCCACGATTCCCCCGCCGATCACCGCCATTTCAAAAGACTTTTTCATGTTGTATTCATGTAAGAACGCTATGCTCATCTCCTTATGGGCCGGGTCAAGAAATTTGCCGCTTCCATGGCCACGGGCTATCTGGCCATGGCGGTCAATATCGGCTACACCATGGCCAGCATCCCCCTTGCGCTGCACTATCTGGGCAAGGAAGAATTCGGCCTGTGGGCCCTGGCCCAGCAAATTTCAGGATATTTGATGCTTTTGGATTTCGGGATGTCTTCCGCCCTCAGCCGGTTTCTTGCCGATCACAAGGACGAGGCCGAGGGAGACCGCTATGGGAGCATGCTCCTCACCGGTTCCTTGGTTTTTTTGATTCAGGGGATGGTGATTGCCCTCGTGGGAGTGGGGCTGTCTTGGGCTGCACCGTTCCTCTTTGCTGTGCCGGCCGAGTTGCGTCTCGATTTCACCCTGGTCTTGTCCTTGCTCTCAATCGTGGCGGGTGTATCGGTGATGCTGCGTTCCATCGGTTCCCCGCTTTGGGCTTTCCAGCGGCTGGATGTCGTCAATGGCTGCGCCGCGCTTTCCCTCCTGCTCTCGTTGGGATGGATCTGGTGGGCCTTCGGCCGGGGCTGGGGTATTTACAGTCTGGCGGCGGCCGGAGTGCCGGGCACTGTCGCCGGAACGGCCATCGCCCTTGTCATTTGCTGGAGGAATGGTTACTACGCCCGCCCTGGACGCTGGGGGCGTCCTCAGTGGGCCGTGTTCCGGAAAGTTTTTGGATTTGGTAAAGACGTGGTCCTGATGACTTTGGGCTCGCAGCTGGTCAATGCCAGCCAGATCCTGATCATCGGCCGCTTTATCGGTCTGGAAGCGGCGGGGACTTTCGCCGTGGCCACGAAGTTTTATACCCTGGGCCAGCAGTTTGTCGCCAAGGTATTGGAAGGCGCCGCCCCCACGCTGACGGAGATGTTCGTGCGTGGGGAAACCAGCCGCTTCCGGGAACGTCTGGAACAAGTGATCCTGCTGACACTGGCACTGTCTGCGGTCGGGGGCTCGTGTCTGGCCATGGGCAACCGGTCCTTGATCTCGCTTTGGACTTCGGGGGCGGTTTCCTGGACATGGGGAGGTGATGTCTTCCTGGCCGCACTCATCCTCGTGATTGGCGTCAGCCGCTGTTTCGTCGGGGTTTTTGGCATCGTGGGCCAATTGCAGCCGGTGCGTTACCTCTACCTGCTGGAAGGTTCCGTTTTTGTGCTCTTGGCAATTCTGGCGGGCCGCGGCTTTGGACTGTGGGGGATTCTGGTGGCCATGCTTCTGGCCCATTTGTCCACCACGGCATGGAATGCGATGCGTGCGGCGGTGCCGTACCTGGGAAGTCTGCGGACACTCAGGCGGCCGTTTGTCGTGGCTCTGGGAATTCTGGCTCTGGGATCTGTGGCCGGATGGTTGGGCCTGAGGGCGGGTATTTCACCCCTGAGCACGATCTTCCTGCTGCCTCTGACAGCGATGCTTTCCTGCCTGCTTGCCTGGTTTTATCTGTTTCCCTACAATCTAAGGGGTGACCTGCTCGGCCGAATGCGGCGCTGGTTCCCGTTCCCGCCCGTCAAGTGAACGATAAGTTTGACATCTTCCTATGAAAAAACTGACGACCTTCCTTCGGGATCTCTTCATCATCGGCCTGCGACAACCGGCGGACATCGGACATGTACTGGGTATTGCCCGTCATGCAGCGGGTCAGATTGTTGATGCGGCTGCGGACACGCGCACGATCCCGGTTGTGGACATGCAGGAACTTCCCGGCGCACCCGGTCGAACCGTGGTCCAGACCTTCCCCGGCGTGGGAGCCTCCGTCTCACTGGCTGAAGCTGCCGCGCTGGCGGCTTTGTGTCGTTCAGTCCGGGCCAAGCGCATATTTGAATTCGGAACGTACAAAGGAGTGTCCACCACCCAGTTTGCCCTGAATTTACCCGAAGATGGTCAGATCATTACCTTGGATCTTCCGGAGGATCATCCCTGCTACTCCCTGGCCATCACCAAGGAGGAAGAAAGGATGATCGCCGCCGAGGGTGGCAAGGGTGTCCTGGTCCCGGCGGACCTGCGGCATAAAGTGACTTTTCTGAAAAGCGATTCGGCCTCTTTTGAGGTGGCTCCATATGCGGGTTCGATGGATCTGGTCTTTGTTGATGGGGCGCACAGCTACGAGTATGTCAAAAACGATTCTAAAAAGGGTTGGGAGATGCTTCGCCCGGGTGGAATCCTCGTCTGGCATGACTGCGTCCCCAGTCATCCCGAGGTGGTCAAGTTTGTCAAGGAATGTGGGTGGATGCCACAAAGAGTGCAGGGCACGGCCTTGGCCTATGCCCTTCGAAACTAACTTGCTATTGCCGTTCTGATGGTTGTGGCGCGCAAAGAGGGGCTGCATACGTCGTCGCTTCGACAAGGTGCTGTTGCTTCCATGTGTGCAAGTGGAAGGGTGGTTTGATAAGGTTGGGCTCATGAAAATTCTCATCACCACATTCACTTTTCCGCCCAGCAAAGATGGGGTTTCGGAAGCTGCGCGTGCTATGGCGGAAGGCCTGGCAGAACGGGGTTGGGATGTTGTTGTGGCCACTTCCTACGATCCAAGTCGGCTTGATTTTTCACCAATGCCCAATCTTCGGATCATGCAGTTTCATGTCGGAGGGCATCCCCTTCTCAAGGGTGGAGTCTCTGGACAGGTCGAAGAATACAAACGGCTTCTGGAGGAAGAGAATCCTGATTATCTCGTTTGCCACTGTGGTGCGGACACTTGGCCGACTTGTCTGGCGCTGTCCGTTTTTCCCCGCATGCGGGCGGTCAAGATCCAGATAAGTCATGGCTTTTCATTGCAATGCTGGAAACCCGTTGGGACTTTTCCTTGGGGGCTGGGTTACTGGTTGAGATTTCAGCCCCTCGTTTGGTTCCTGCCGCTGATTTTATGGCGTTTCGACGCCCTGGTATTTCTCAGTCAACAGAGGGATTGGAATCGATTCTTTGACCACACGTTGGCCCGGCTTTTTTGTCATCCACGCGTTGAGGTGATTCCGAATGGCACTGACCTGAGGGCATTCGATCTAAAAAAAACCTCCTTTCGAGAGCGCTTTGGGATAGGCTTGGGCCCGATGCTTTTATGTGTGGCGAATTTCAGCACCCGCAAAAATCAAGAGGTGGCTATCCGTGCTTTCCATCGCCTGGAACAGACGGAAGCCTCCTTGGTGTTGGTTGGAAGCGAATTCAACGAGTATTCATCGTATTTGCTGAAGTTAGTGGGAGATCTCTTTCCGGGAAATGAGCGGAGACGTGTGTTTATGATGGAAAGGCTGTCGCGAGAGGATGTTTTGGAGGCTTATCTGGAATGCGACATGACCCTGCTTTCAGCGCGTGAGGAAACCCAGCCTATTGTCCTGATTGAAAGTATGGCGGCAGGAAAGCCGTGGATCAGCACGGACACCGGGTGTGTCCGCAATCTTCCGGGCGGGGTGGTGGTTTCAGGGGAGACGGAAATGACCGAGATGATGAGGCAGATGCTGGATAAACCTGATTGGGCAGCGGAATTGGGACGGCAGGGCCGTCGGGCAGCCGAGGCACAATACAACTGGGGCCGGGTGTTGGATGCCCAGGAAAAGTTGTTGCTTTCTCTACAGTCCCGGGTCCCCGCCAAAATATGATCAAGCGCGTTCTTTATTTCATCCGTCGCACGGCGGCCCACTTTATTCTCAAGGGTAAAGTCATGGACGTTTGGTTGTGGAGACAGACCCGTCGTCTGGCTGCAGAATACTCTTGCTTTGTTCTGGCGGCATCATCGCGCGCCAAACCCGTCCCCTGCCAGGCGCGTGTTTCCAGTGTGCGCAGTCTGAAACGAATTCTATTTCTTTGTGCAAACATGTGGGAGAAGAGAGAGCTGCTGCCGGAACTGCGCAAATTGGCTGAGGTCGACTTCATGGATGTCAGTCCATTTATCCTTCAAGGCCAGGTAAATGCCGACGATCGGTTGGATTTCGAAGCATTACGAAATTCGTGGAAGTCCTCCGGAGAGAGGAGCTACGATGTTTCGGTGGTATATCTCAATGCCGCACTACTCAATTTGGACTTATTGCAAGAGGTGCGCAGAAAAACGGACGGGCTGCTTCTGGGTTTGAATTTAGATGATAAAACCAGTTATTCTGAATTTACGGCCTTTCGCACGTCCCCGCAGAATTACCGGAACTGGGCCCGACACTTTGATTGCAATCTAAGCAATAGCAGGTCCTTGGTTGACATTTACAACGACGACGGTCATCCGTGCCTCTATCTTCCGACTGGGTTTCATTTCAATCCGGAGGTTCATCGTTTCCAGCCGCAGGGCTCGTTTGACTATGAGCTGAGTTTTGTCGGCAGTTGCAAGCACGAACGTCGGAAGTTTGTTGGTGCGCTTCAAGATATGGGGATTGAAGTCAAACTTTTCGGCGGAGGTTGGGAGGGTGCTGAATTCACGGACGAGGGGCCGTCGGTCTATCGGCGTTCGCTGATCAATTTGGGGATCGGTTACAATCTGCCGGGCAGCCAGTTCACCAATCTTAAAAACCGGGATTTTGAGTGCCCGGGCTCCGGGGGATGTTACCTCACGACGTTTGATTGGGAGCTTGCCGATTGTTTCGAGGTGGGAAAGGAAATCCTGTGTTACCGCGATGTGCATGACTTTTGTGAAATCTTCGCGTATTATCGGAGACGTCCTGAACTCTGCAGGAAAATTGCGGAAGCGGGCTATTTGCGGGCCAAGGACCAACACACCTGGGCGCACCGCTTCGCCTCGGTTTTTGTTTCGCTCGGATTCACCATCAATCCATTGAAATGAACATGATTAAAAAAATCCGGTCGGTCCTTGGCGGCCGTTTGAAGCAGTTTCTCGCAGGACGGGACAAAGTGCGCGCCCTCAATGCGGCGCCTGCCCCCGATCCAGAAGCATTATTGGCGGGTTGGGCAAACAGTCTTCATTCCTCTACAGACTTTTATTTGGATTGTTTCCGCTTTTTTCACCGGAAATTGGATCGACGTTTGGTAAGCCACCGGAATTATTTTCAACAAGAGGGCAGGGGCTTTGGGGAGGATGCCTTCCATGTTCTGTGGTGGATGTTGTTCCGGGAATTCCGCCCGGCGCGCTTCCTTGAAATCGGAGTTTATCGGGGACAGATCCTTTCGCTGGCTGCCATGTTGCAGCAGCAACACGACATATCAGGAAGTGTCACCGGGATTTCCCCCTTCGTCCCTGCTGGGGACGCCGTCAGTCGTTATCGAACCGATATCCATTACCTTGAAGATACCTTGAAGAACTTCAGTCATTTTGGTTTGTCCAAGCCGGAATTGGTCCAAGCCTTCTCCACCGATCCGGCGGCCATCGCCCGTCTTCGATCCCAGGAATGGGATGCCATTTACATCGATGGCAACCATGATTACGAGGTGGCCCTGCAGGATTGGGAGCATTGTTCGGTGAGCTTGAGGAAAGGAGGGATCGTGGTTCTGGATGATTCCGGGCTGACGACGAGCTACCGTCCCCCCGCCTTTGCCACGGGCGGTCATCCGGGGCCCTCGCGTCTGGCGGCCGAAGTGGATCGGACTCGCTTCCAGGAAATCCTGCAAGTCGGCCACAACCGGGTTTTCCAGAAAATCGCCTGACATGCGCATCGCCATACTGACCACCGACAGCCGGGATCACTTTGGTCAGTATGACCGGAATGACCCTTATTTTGGGACTGCCCCAGAGGCCTTGTTGGAGGGTTTCAAGGGCATGGAAGCTGTTGAAGTTCACGTCCTTTCTTGTCTTCATCGTCCTATGGTGTCTCCGCCCAAGCTGGCGGATAACATCCATTACCATGGGTTGGCGGTTTCCTCGATCGGTTGGCTGAAAACCGGCTACCAAGGCTGCATTCGGGCGGTACGAAGGAAGCTGAGGGAAATACAGCCGGACATTGTCCACGGCCAGGGCACCGAACGCGATTGTGCCATCAGTGCGGTACTCTCCGGTTTCCCCAATGTACTGACCTTGCATGGAAACATGCGCCTGGTGGCTGCCTTGAACCGGGCCCGTCCCCTGAGCTTCGAGTGGCTGGCCGCCCGTCTGGAAGGTTGGACGCTTCCGCGCGCGGACGGGGTGGTCTGTATCACTTCCTACACGCAACAGGCCGTGGCTGGTCTGGCCCGGAAAACCTGGATTGTGCCCAATGCTGTTGATCCCTCTTTTTTCGAGATCGAGCCCGGTGCAGATGCGGGGGAGCGGCCCTTGATCCTTTGTGTGGGGAACATTTGCCCACGCAAAAACCAGAATGCGCTCATTCGCGCTTTGGATGGAGCCGAGCCGGACTTCGATTTGGTTTTCTTGGGCGGGGTGGGAAGACAAGACCCCTACGGACGGGAGTTCCTGAATCTCATCGAGACGCGCCCCTGGTGTCGTTATGAGGGCTTTGCCAATCGTGTGGTGCTGAAGGAATGGTTTTCGCGGGCCTCAGGCGTGGTGCTGCCATCGTTGGAAGACAATTGCCCGATGGTGGTTCTGGAGGCGATGGCAGCCGGAGTCCCGGTGGCGGCGGCGTCCGTGGGAGGGGTGCCGGATTTGATTGAGAACGACCTAACGGGCATCCTTTTCGACCCGCTTGATGCGGCATCCATGGCTCGCGGCGTCATGGCCTTGTTCGCGGAGCACTCACATGCGATGGCGGCAAGGGCCTGTGCCCAGGCCCGTCTGCGCTATCATCCTCGGGGGGTGGCGGATCGACACGTCAGTATCTACCGTGAAGTGTTGCAATCAGGTCCGTCGTTCGCTTAATAAAACGACCCAATGATTTTCATGAAATACATACCTCATTTGGTTCGGTCCTGTCGCCGGTGGCATTGTTCTGCCACTAGTGTTTCCGTGGTTTTCGGGATATTGTTTTTTGCTTCTGCTGGCTGGAATATCTTCCGTATCAGCGAGCAGGGTTATTGGTATGGGTTCCAGAAGGATTCCCAATCCTTGGTTGAAGTCCGCATGATTGACACGGAGCGCGGTCTTTCTCCCTTGCAGGGAGGCAATTTGAGGCAGAACGTCCCGTTTTTCCAACACAGGGGCATCCTCGATCATGAGTTAACCAAGCCGTATACCTCGCAGTTCGGATTGCAGGGATTCGTGACGGCATGGATCACGGAGGCTGGCATAGGTCCGGCGGTAGCTTGGGTGCGCTATCATGAGATCATAGTCGCCGCATTGACCTGCCTGACCTTGGCGCTCTGGGTCAGATGGATCGGTTTGGAATTCAATACCGCTGCGGCTGTGCTGATGGCCTTGGGTATTTTCTTTGCTCCCCTGCCCGCCAGCATGGGGCGTAATCTTTACTGGGTGCCTTTTACGTTTTATCTTCCTGTACTCGCCGCATGCTTCGGGGCTTCAAGGTGGCTGCGGAATGAACAATCCGCCGACTCATTCGCATCCGTATTGCGTAGTCGGTGGGTTTGGCTGGCCGTGCCATTATTTGTTTTGGTCAAATGTTTGTGCGGCTATGAATACTTGAGCAATCTGGTTCTGGGTTGTGCGGTGCCTTTCCTTTACCTGGGAATGAGGGAGGGGTTGCCCTTCTGGAAAAAAATCGTGCCCAGTTGCGCTCTTGTCTGCGCCCTGGCCTGCACCGGGTTCTTTGTGGCCTTCGCCATCCATCTGGTCTTTGTGACGAAGGTGGTGCTTCCCGATGGTGGGGGCTTCTCTGCCGTGATGGAACGCATCAGCTCCAATACGATTATGCCTGCCCACCCCATGTTTCAAGAGATGCACGGCGTCAAACTCTATACGATGCTGATCATGAAATATCTGGTGGTGGATGCGGTGGATGTGGGGATCAAGATTCCCTTTGGTCGGGGGGATTTTTACTTCTTTAAGGCCACCTACCAAGGGATCCTGGCTATGTTGGGTCTGTACACTGCCGGGGTCTATCTTTCCGGGAAGTATCAGGATCAAAAAGTGCATGCTGCTCTTTGGACCGCGTTGATTTCATGGGGACTTTCCTTCAGTTGGTTGTTCCTCGCCAAAGGGCACCAACATCATTTCCATCTCAACAACTGGATGTTCTGGTTGTATGCCATGCCGTTGACATTCGCTTGTTTCGGACAGGCTTTATCGATTCGGAGCCTGCCTGCATCGGAGACCAGGGTGGGTGCAACTTGAATCGAGTTGAGATTGGGCCGGGCGTCCTCCATTTAAATCCATGGCAGAAATCAACCCTCAAACCCGTTGGTTGAACCGGTTGCGGCGATGGGGCGGCCTGTATTTGCTTTTGCGTGCCGTGCGACGAATCCTGTCCACGGTGTGGGTTGAGAGCTTCCGCCGCTTCGGCTGCGGTCCCTGTTGGGGTGCGGCACGGGGATTTTACTCGGGTTTGGCTGACATCCGTGAAGGCCGGACCGAAGGTGGAGTCCTTCTGGAGGGACAGTCCCTGCCAGTGCTTCCGGCTGTCTCTTTGATCGAACGCGCAAGGATGGATCAGAACGGGCGCCAGCCCTGGCCGGTGTTCTGGTCCCGCCTTCCATCTGCACGTTTGGTCGGCCCTTCGTTGGCAGTCATGGGGCCGGATAAAAAACTGATGATCGAATCTGTCTACGGCGAGGAATTCTGTCGGCGTGACCCTTCCTACCTCTACAGCCGGCTGGGGAAACCGGTCCGTCTCCCCGGACGTTGGACCAGTGTGATCCACAGTTGGTCCGAAGGATACTATCACTGGATCACAGACGCGCTGCCCCGCCTGGCACCTCTGGAGGAATGGCCTTCTGATGTGGGCATCCTGATGCGTGGTCCCCTGCGCTCCTACCAGAAAGAGAGCTTGGAGATGCTGGGTCTCTTGGAAAGGGTCCGCGAGACAGTGGAAGACCATCTTCTGGTCGAGGAGTATTTCTTTTCCTCTCCCGTGGGTATGACCGGATGCACCAATCCCTATGCGGTCGGGTGGTTGCGGCGGCGGTTTCTTCCCTTTGCCGCACCCGGGGAATCGCCGCCTTTTTTTTGCATCCGGCGCAGGGGTAAAACACGTGGTATCCGCAATCAGGAGAGTCTTTGGACGGCTCTCGCTGCGCAGGGATGGGGGGTTGTCGATATGGAGACCTTGTCGTTTGCCGAGCAGATGGGTTGGTTTGCCCGGGCGCGGGCTGTGGTGGGCGAACACGGGGCGGCCTTCACCAACTTGGTTTGGACGGGGCCCGGTTGCGCGGTATTGGAATTGTGTGCGGAGGGCTTTCTCAATGGCTGTTATGAGGGCATCATGCGCTGTGTGGGAGGAAGACACGATTTTCACATTCATCCGTCTAGGCCGGATTGTTCGTTTGAAGTGCCCAGTGGGAGTTTGCAGGCCTGGGTGGAAAGCGTTTCGCCTGTGGAAAAAGGGGTGGCGCATTTGGGAATGGCCAACAGATCGGTCGGGAACTAGAATTTTATCACCGCCATAAAACAACATGCAGTACTACGTGCAAAAACTGGTGATTGGTGCCGTTCTGTTGGCGGGGATTCTCTTGGCTTTTTATTTCGGCATCAATGTGGGAGATGGAGATTACAAGGGCATCCTTCTGTTTGTTGGGTTGAGCGTTGTGTTGGCAATATTCGGTTTGGTCAAAGACAACACATGGGTGTTTATACCCATAGCCATTGTGATCAAATGGAAATTCAACTTCCTTCCCGGGCGGTTCACCGTTTTTGAGTTTGTTATATTGGCTGGTACGGCTTTTTATCTAACCTCCTACCTTTCATTCCAAAAGCGCATGCTGCGGGTGGGTCCGGTCTGGATATGGCTTCCCTTCGCGATTCTTTTTTCCATCATTCTCTATCATTGGTACATGGGCGGTATTGGAATGAATTTGCTGGGGGGAGAGACTTTTGGTGCGCGACGTAACCTTAATTTTATCTTCGCACTCTTGGCCTTTAGCCTGATCCTCACCCTGCGCAAGGGGGACATGATGTCTCTCGAGAGGCTGCCGTTGATTTACTGTCTGAGCACGCTGGTTGCCATTGTGCCGCTCTACATCACCACTTTTTTTCCTTCCACTTCCGGAGTGATTTATCAGTTGTTTGGCATGTACGACGCTTCGGCCTACGAGCAGATGGTCTCAGGTTTTTCGGGGGACGAAGCGGCGAAGCGACAGGGTGAATTGGCCACTTTTACCACAGCACTACAAGTGCTGCTGATCACCCGCTACAAAATCACCTCATGGTGGCATCCCGGACGACTGTGGGTGCTGTTGTTATCCGTGCTCTGTCTTTATGGAACGCTCGCAAGTGGATTTCGCGGTGCGTTGTTTGTGTACGTTGTGGTCAATTCTGTCGCCGCCTTTATGACTTTGCGTTGGAAGGTGTTGCCGTTCTTATTGATCGGTCTTGTTGGCATGGTTTTTTTAACAATGGGGCAAAATAGAGTCTTCAACCTGCCCGTCATGGTCCAGCGAAGCCTCAGCTTTCTTCCTGGAGAGTGGGATGATTCCGCCATGAAGAGCGCGCTGGCCTCCAATGCTTTCCGCGAAAGCATGAAGACAATTTACCTTGAGGAGTTTGCCATGAGGAGCCCCTGGATCGGAACAGGATTTCAATTTGATCCCAGTCAATTCATGAATCGGGGTATACAAGTGGGACTGAATGCTGCGGACGAATCACGCGAGTTTATCACGCGGAAGGACTACCACATTGGATGGATCAGCGTGTATGACACGACCGGGATTGTGGGTTCAGTGGCTTTCTGTCTGCTCTGCTTGGCCTTCCTCCTGAAGGCGGGTGTGTTTATGTTCAAGGCCAGACAGGCTAAACCGGTGCAGATTTGGGCCTGCGCTTATGTGATTGCTGAAGTAATTACATACTTTACCACGTTCGGGGCCCTGCAAAATACTATTGTGCAACTTGCTTGTTATGGTGGAGTGCTTTATGTGGCGCTGGACGATCTGCCGGAACACGAGAGGCAAAAATTGGAAAATCCAGAAATTGGAAAATCCTGAACCAGGCCAGAGGTTGGGGGGTCAGCCGACAAGAAGCTGTTCGTACAGGGATTTGAACTTTTGGGCGATGACTGGCCAGGAATGGGCGATGGGTGTGTGATGGTGGTCGGGGGCGGCGTGGTAGAAGGTTAGCAGGTGTTTGGCGGTGGCTTCTGGGGTGGTCTTTGCCGGGACGTAGGTGGCCGCGTTTCCGAAGCTGCTCCGTGCCCAGGGCAGATCGGCCAGCAGGAGGGGACAGCCGCTGGCCGATGCTTCCAACGCGGACAGGCTCAGGGATTCCATGCTGCTCAACAGGACAAAGCCCCTGGCCTTCTGGTAAATTTCCGCCAAGCGTTTACGGTCCGAAATGCCGCCTTCATACTTCACGATTCCCGCAGAGGCGCGAACGGTTTCGAGGAAGCGCTGGTGATAAGGGTCGGACTCGGCGTAGGGCTTTCCGATGATCCAAACGGGAACTTGGGCGAGGACGGCGGCTTGGGCCAGTTCCAGAACGCGCTTGCGCGGGGTGATGGTGGCGGTGCTTACCAAATAGTCGGAGGATGGACGGCGGACTACGGATGGTGGCAGGAAGAAGACCTCCTCGACGCCATTCGGGATGACGTGAACCTTGGCGGGATCGGCATCGAACATTGCGACCATGAGATGTTTTTCCCAGTCGGTGAGGGCGATGAAGGCGTCTGCTTTTTGATAGGCTTCCCAAGCGAGTTTGGCCGTGAAAGCATGGGGGAGGGCGAACTGGGCGGTCCGCATGATTTGCTTCTGCAGCAAGCGCTGCCAGCCCGGCCGTGAGGCGAGGCCGGTGTGGAGCTCTCCCACGACGACTTTCATGCCTTTGCCATGGGCGAAGTCGATGTAACCGCCGGAGGGGCGGCCGAAGTAGTGGATGATATTGCCGGTCTGGCGGTCGTCCCACCATCGGAGGTATTCGACTTCGACGCCCAGTCCTTCCAAGGCGGCCTTGGTCTGTTCGATCTGGGTTTGAAATCCCCCATGGGCCAGAAGAAACGGGCTGGGGTGGTCGAAGAGGAGTTTCATAGGCAGCGAAGTAAGAAGGTGTAAAAGTAGGAAAGAATAAAGATCGGAAAGGTTGAAGGCTGAATGGGTTTAGGTAGTTTTTACGAGGCATGAAGCGGTTTGCCCAGCGTTTTGAAGACTTGGAAATTTGGCAGGAAGCGCGACAACTTCATTTCCAAGCGTATGTGGCATTGGAATCTTGCAGGGATTTTTCTTTTCGCGATCAGATGCGGAGGGCGGCCCTCTCCGTCATGAACAACATCGCCGAAGGATTCGAGCGGCACACTTCTCGGGATTTTGCCCATTTTCTGGATATGGCCAAGGGGTCCTGTGGGGAGGTGCGCAGCATGACTTACGCAGCAGAGGACATACGGGTATTGTCCGAAAGCAAAACGGTGGAATTGCGCGAGCTTTCTGAAAAACTGTCGAAGCGGATAGCCGCATTTACCAAGCATTTGCGTGATTAGAGCGAGAAGACTTGCTACTTTTCCACCTTAGCACTTTCCTGATTCCCATGACCTTTTCCATCATCACGCCCTCGTTCGGTCAATTGGACAAGTTGAGGCTTTGTATTGCCAGTGTGGCGGATCAGGGGGGGGGGGAGTGCGCAGGTGAAAAGTCGAAAGGTACGCAGGTAAAAAAGTGCGAAGGTGGGAATGTAAACAAGTTTGGACCGGGGGACGTTCCCACTTTATTACCTTCCCCCTTTCCTACCCACGGCTTTGCCGTGGAGCATTTGATCCAGGACGGGGGCACGCCGGGAATTGAGGAATTTGCCCAAGAACTTGGCGAAACCCTGCGTTCCCAATATGGAGGAGAGGCCATCACCGGCCTTCAACCTTTTGAACTTTTACACTTTCGCACCCGATGCGGTTACGCGCTTCGTATTTTCAAAGAGCCGGATACCGGTATGTACGATGCGATCAACAAGGGGATCTCCCGGGCGGAGGGGGCAATCCTGGCTTACTTGAATTGTGATGAACAGTATCTGCCGGACACGCTGGCTGTTGTGGCCGACTTTTTTTCGGGTGATGCCGCCACGGATGTCCTCTTCGGGGATGCCCTGCTGACCCGGGAGGATGGGTCCCTTTTGTCTTATCGTCGCGTGGTGCCGCCGCGGGCACTGCATATCCGTCTGTGCCATCTGGGGGTTTGGAGTTGCGCCATGTTTTACCGCAGGAAGGTGGCCGAGGCCGGTCACCGCTTTCCCGTGGAATGGAAGGCCATCGGGGATGCGGTTTTTGTCCACGGGGTAATGCATGCGGGTTTCCGGGTGGCCGTCCTGCCCAAGCCATTGGCTACTTTCGCCATGGGCGAAGGGAACCTGGGCCAGACTCCGGGAGCTCTGGCGGAGGCGCGCCAATGGCGGACGGGAATGGGCTGGCGGGGTGGGCTGCTGCGTCCCTTCGTCAAAGCCGCGCACTGGCTGGAGAAGGGGTTTGCCGGGGCCTACCGGCGCCGCCATGTCGACTATGCGCTTTACACCCCGCTAAAACCCGGCCAGCGGAGTGCCTTCGTCTGCCGAAACGTCTCCTGGCGTTGGAAGGGGAGCAGGTGAATAAACGGCTTCGCATCCTCCAAGTATTCAACCGCTACCTGCAATACGGTGGCGAGGAAGGGAGTGTTTATCGGATCGGCGATGCGCTGCAAAAACTGCACGATGTGGAATACCTTTTGTACAGCACATCCGAACTGCTCAATCAGAGGTCTTCTGTCTTGAACGGGCTGGCCTCGGTATTCTACAACCGGCAGGTCTTGGAGACGTTGCGGCGCTACCAAGAGGCGGGCAAGTTCCACGTCTGGCAGATCCATAATGTGTTTCCCGCGATGTCACCTGTCGTCTACCGAGAGGCGCTCAAGCGGGGGATTCCGATTGTGCATTATTTGCACAATTACCGGATGTCGTGCGTCAACGGCATGTTTCTGAACCATGGGGAAGCCTGCCAGCGGTGTATCCGGGGAAACTTTTTCGCGGCGGCGAGTACGGCCTGTTGGCACGACAGCCATATCAAGAGCGGGATCATGGGGTTGGTGCTGACGAGCATCCGCCAGATGGACCTTTTTTCGCATGTGAAATACTGGATTGCCATCAGCCAGGCCCAGAAAGACATCCACATCCGCATGGGCGTGCCCTCCGACCGCATCCGGGTCGTGCATCATTTCTTCGAGCCCAAGGGGCCCGCCCTTTCTTTCGAGCAGGCCCGAGATGTGGTTTATGTGGGGAGGCTGTCACAGGAAAAAGGTGTGGGTGTTCTTTTGGACGCGTGGAAGCGGTTGGCAACGGACAAGGTGCGCCTGCGCATTGTCGGCGAAGGCCCTGAATTGACCGGATTGGTCAATAAAGTGCGAGAGGAGCGCATACGGGGGGTCATCTTCGAGGGCTTCAAAAAGCCTGCGGATATTCAGGAAATCTGGCAGCAATCGCTTTTTTCCGTGGTTCCCTCGATTTGGGAGGAGCCATTTGGCATGACCGTGCTGGAATCCTGGGCCCGCGGCCGGGCGGTGCTGGCCTCGCACATCGGGGCCCTGCCCGAGCTGATCCAACATGGGGAAACGGGATGGCTGGCACGTGCGGGCGACCCGGAAGTCTGGGCTTCTGTTTTGGATCACATCCTTTCCAATCCTGAAGAGGCCGCTACCATGGGTTTCATGGGCCGGAAAGGCTTGGAAGAAAAATTCAACGAAGCATGCTGGCTGCGCCAGATGGATTCCATTTACAAGGATATCCTGCCATGAATTCCCAAAGCACCGCCATCGACAAAATAGGAGGCAGCCAGACCCATCCGATGTGGGATCGTCCAGTCCTTACCATGCTCCTGCCCGCGGGTGCAATCTTCCTCTCCTACGCGTTGGATTGGCTGATGCCGAAAGTGCTCATGGCCCCATTGCTGTGCCTGATTTTCTTGGGCCTGATGGCTTTGAATTCGCGTCCCCGGGTGGTGCGGGCATGGGCTTTCGTTTATGTCTTGGTGGTGCTGTGGGGGCTGCTGACCCACTACGGCCCGGATTTCACCATGGAAGAAAAGGCCACGGTCGCGGTCCGCTTGTCCGGCTTTGCCATCACCTGTGGGTTGTTGGTCCTGCTTTCCCGCAACCGGCTTTTTTTGATCCAACAGAAGAAAGATATTTTCAATCTACTGATGGCCATGCCCCTGCCGGTGATCCTTTCCGATGCGGCCGGCATGATCGTGATGATGAATGATTCGGCCAAAGAGTTGATACGAGCAAAAGATGGGGACCTCAACAGTCTTTCCTATTTTTATCTGTTTTCCAATCCCCACGAACAGGGCAAGACGATCGCCGCGTATCTGGATTTTTTGGACAAGCCATCGGGCCAGACGATCGAGACGGCGATCCTGATCCGGCATATGGGTATCCAGGCCAAAGCCAGACAGGTTGCCGTGACCCTGGAGTCCCGCAAATTTCTGATGAGTGTGTTCACGACCTTTTCCCTTTCCAAGGACGTGGCAGGGAAAAGCTGAAATAGGAAAATGAAGGAAACCTGGAGCCGGGTCCGGACTATGGCGGTCCAGAATTCCGCGTAATGCAAATTAGGGGAACTGGGCGGGGTAAAGTAGCGTTGCTTGATCCCAGCGTGCTCGGAGAGTCGTGTGACCGCGTTGGAAGCAGAACGCGACCTCACGCAGCCCGCTCCACCCCAGAACAAGAAATGCATCTAGTTAAACCGGAATGGCTCTAAATTGTAAGACCAGCGCCGGGTGGTCTCGATGAGAAGGTTCCCGGAGGGGCGTTTTCCCCGTAAATGAGCGGTGTCTCCCATGGGGAAAAGATCAGGGAGGATTGGGGAAATTGACGCTGACAAGGGTTTGCAATCCGGTCATTCTTGAATCATGCCCGAACGGGTGAAATATCTTTCCTTGTTGGGGACGCGCATCGCCTGCGTGGATTATCGGGAGGCCTTGCGGGCTTGTCAGGAGATGGTCCGCAGGGAGAAGCCGGGCGCGGTATCGGCCTGCAACACACATATTGTTTCCCAAGCCCGCCACAGCCCCTCTTTCCGACAGGTCATGGACCGGTTCGATCTGGTCCTCCCTGACGGGATGCCTCTGATTTGGGCCCTGAATTTTCTGGGTGCGGGACTCAAAGACCGTGTCTATGGACCCTACTTCATGCGCTACGCACTCCAGAATGCAGCGCCTGGCACACGCCATTTTTTCTTCGGAGGTACGGAAGAAACGCTCGCGCTTCTGCAACAAAAAGCCCGCGAATTGAATCCGGACATTGTCATTGCCGGAACCTGCTCCCCGCCCTTCCGCCCATGGACCGGGGATGATCAAGAGGACTTTGCTCGGAGAATCCGCCAGTGTGGGGCTGATTTCATTTGGGTGGCCCTGGGAGGAGAACGGCAAGAAGCATGGATCGTCGAAAATTTGGGACGCCACACCCGGGGTGTCTTCTTCGCGGTAGGCGACGCCTTTGCCTTGTTGGCCGGGCAACGGCCCTTTGCTCCGGATTGGATGCAGGCGATGTCCCTGACCTGGCTTTATCGCTTGATGCAGGAACCGCGACGCCTGTGGCGCAGGTACGCGCGCTACAATGCGCTCTTTGTCTACTACCTCATCCGGGATGGTTGCTTGGGAGTCGGACGGCCCGCTGCGCAGGCTGGCCAACCGAGCATCGCCTTCATCGGTTCGCGCGGGGTGCCTGCTAGATACTCCGGCTTCGAGACCGTGGTCGAGGAGTTGGGCCGGCGTCTGGCAGCAGACGGCTACCAGGTGGTGGTTTACAACCGTTGGCAGCACTACCGGGACCGGCTTCGGGAATATCTCGGGATGCATCTGCGTTGGTATCCCACTCTGCCTACAAAAAATCTGGAAAGCATAGTTCACACCTCATTGTCCTACCTCGATACCTTCTTCCGGCGTTACGACATCATCTACGTGTGCGGGGTGGGGAATACCCCGTGGGGTCGATACTTCAACCGCCTGACCGGCAGCTTGGTGGTCATCAATGTGGATGGGGCAGATTTCAAGCGGAAAAAATGGGGCCCAGTGGCCCGTTGGTGGCTGCGACGTTCGGAAAAGCGGGCCGTTTCCCTTGGGGATGCGGTCATCGCGGACAATCTTCAGGTCGTCCGGCATTATCAACGGGAGTATGGGCATACCCCGAAGTACATCAGCTACGGTGCCCCGATCCGGACGGTTCCCATCCGCCAGGGAGAATTGGAGCGCTGGGGTTTGGTTCCCAAGGGCTATCTATTGCATGTTTCCCGTCTGAGTCCGGAAAATGAAACCGATCTTCTCCTGCGGGCGCACCGAAACTTGTCCCCGGATGAGGTGCCGCCCTTGGTGATCGTTGGGTCGGCTGGCTATGAAAAAGCATACGAACGGGAGCTCCGCAATCTGGCTTCGGACCGGGTCATTTTCACCGGGGGACGCTATGCCGAAGCCTACGTGGAGCTGAGCCAGAATGCCCTGTTCTTTGTCATGCCAGCAGCCATTGAGGCCACCCGGCTGGTGCTTCTGGACCAGATGGGGATGGCGCAGGCCATCCTTTATCAGGATTGTGAGGCGACCCGCGAGGTGGTGGCCGATGCAGGCATGGCCTTCGGCGGTGAAAATTGCGGGAGTCCGGACGCGCTTTGCGCCGATCTCTCGGACAAAATGCGGCACTTGGCAGCTCAGAAAGTCCTCTGCCATCAACTGGGCCAGGCCGCCCTGGAACGCGCCCGGACACAATACTCTTGGGAGCGAGTGGCAGGGCTTTACCGCGATTTATTCCACGAACTACAAAGCAAGCGAGCAGAGAAAGCGGGCTCCACTTGACAGGCGCATTGGTTAACCCCATTTGGAGGGCGTTCATGACTTTTCACTTCACCACTCGCGGTCCCGGCCATCTGCCGAAGCTCGAAGGCCCTGATCGGGCTGGGGTGGATGGTTTTGTGGGGTCCGGAAGGTGGAAGGTATGTTGAAGTTTTCGATCATCACCCCGAGCCTCAACCAAGTGGCTTATTTGCCGGAGTGTGTGGAGAGTGTGCGGGGGCAGATTCTGGAAAAAGCTGAAAAATTGAAAACTGAAACGCTGAAAAGGGGAGAGGGGGGAGAGGTGCCCCCCTCTTTATTTCAGTGTTCCAGTGTTTCGGATTTTTCCGTGGAACATCTGGTTCAGGACGGAGTTTCCACAGATGGGACGGTGGCGTGGTTGGAGGAAAACACAAAAAAGCGGGAAACGCCTTGCGTTGAAAGGGGGCGGGATTCTGGTTTGCTCCGGGATCACCCGACTTCCATCGTAATGGACCGATATGAATTCCGTTTTGTGAGCGAACCGGATGGGGGGCAGACGGATGCGATCAATCGGGGCTTCGCTGCGGCGAAAGGAGACCTCCTATCGTATCTTTGTGCGGATGATTATCTGCAACCTTGCGCCCTGGGCCGGGTGGCGGAAGTTTTCCAGTCCAATCCCGAGGTGGATGTGGTTTACGGAGACTTTGCTTTTTTGGAAGGGGATTCTGGTTGGGTGAGGAGAAAACGGACGGGACCGTTTTCGGTCGCCCGCCTTCTGCGGGACAATTTTGTTTCCCAACCGGCGACTTTCATCCGGAGGCGGGTTTATGAGCATTTCGGTCCCTTGGATTCTGCCCTCCGATATTGCATGGACCATGAATACTGGTTGAGGATTGCCCGAGATACCCGTTGGTTTTATCTGGCCGAAGTTTTGGCGGTGCAACGGCTGCATGCAGATTCGAAGACAGGATCCCAATTGGTGCGGGCGTGGAATGAAACGGCTGAAATGACGGAACGTTACGGCATGGGGGAGCTTTTCCGCGCACGAGCACGCTGGATGCGCTTGTGCGGGGCAAGGCTTTATTCGCTACGTCGCCGGATAGGGGCCTGTGTGGGAAGGTGGATGCGGTGAAAGCCGGAGGATCGGCGGTGGTGGTGGCATTGGTGGCGACTTACCGTCGTCCACAGGAAATCCGCAGACTGGGAGAGTGTCTGTCCAGACAGACCCACCCAGTGGCGGGTATCGTGGTGGTGGACAATGCCAATGATCCCACCACACGGGAAACGGTGTCCACGCTCCCGGTCAAGTCCACTTATCTGGCGGCTGCATCGAACCTGGGTTGTGGGGCGGGATTAAGGTTGGCCGAGGAACATTTGTTGGAAAGGGCGGCGTCTGTTGAACCCACGCCGACACACTGGTGGATTCTGGATGATGATGTGGCGCCACCTCCGGAAACCCTGGCCCTTTTACTCGAGGCCCTGGCGGGGGCCGGGGCGGGCATGGCGGTTCCGCTGTTGACGGACCACGAGGGGAAAATTTGGGGGTTCCCCGAGCCACGGCAACTCGGGCTGCGGCGACTTTTTCGCCGCACGAGTGACCCTGTGGCGGTGGCCCGGGCATGTGGATCCTCGGCGCATCCCTGTTTGTGGACCACCGGGGCCTGTCAGTTGGTGTCGGTGGCCGCCGTGTCAAAAGCCGGACTGCACCGGACAGATTTTTGGATGCTGGGCGAAGATTTGGATTTTTCCATGCGGGTGGCCCAAGTTGAAGGGGCTGTATTCAGGGGCGATGTGGCCGTTCCCCATCTTCCTCCAGAAAGTCCCGGGAGTAATTCCCGGAGGGGTTACGCCAAATTTTGTGCCCTGCTGCAGAACTTGACCTACCTGGCCTATTGGAACAGGGGCAGCGCGCATTTGTGGAGGTATCTGCCGGGGAATTACCGCCGCTTTTTCAGAACAGAGGGATGGGGTTGGGCCGCGCTGCGTGATGCGGGGGATTGTTTTCTATCGGGTTGTTGTGGTATTCCTGCTGGGTGCGGGGCCGGAGTGCGGGTGAGGAATAGGCTTGCGGAGTCGAGCGGCGGGGAAGCGGTGAAGTGAGGTTGGTGAGCCGCGGGGTTTCCGGATACCGAATGCTTGTTTTCCGGTCTATTGCGGACATGATGCCCGTGCAAAGCGACTACATGGCGTTATCACTGCTCATACGTGTGGGGAAGGGCCGCTGCTCGGGTTTGATCGGGCTTGCGGTGGTTCGCAACCCGGGAGGGAGGGGCTGCCCCTCCTCTTTGCAGGAGACGAGCCTTTCCCAAGTAGGTGCCTAGTGCCCGCCGAAGCCGCCTCTATTTCTGGTTATGACCGCGCCCTTGAAGTTTCTGTTGGCTATTCCTGCCTATCGGGAAAGCCGGCGGCTGCCGGTTTACTTGGGGAAGTTGGCCGAGGCTTTGGAGAGGCAGTTCCCCGGAGCGCGGATCCAGGTTGTCGATGACGGATCCGGAGAGGCCGAGCAAAACCTGCTGCGGGAAAAAATCAAGCCCATCGCAGCCCAGTATAGTTGTCTGTTAGAGACCATCTGGCTGGAAGAAAACAAAGGCAAAGGCGGGGCCGTGCTGACGGCATGGGACCGCGGCAACGATTATCCTTATCTGGGCTTCGTCGATGCCGACGGGGCGGTATCTCCGGAAGAAGTGTGTCGGGTGGCGTCTTTGCTCGGTGGTGATGGCGATCCGGTTTTTTTTGGCTCTCGCATCAAAATGCTGGGGCGTTCCATAACCAGAACGACCGCACGACACTTCATGGGGCGGTTCTTTGCCTTTCTGGTTGGTGTGATGATCGACCCGGGGATATATGACAGCCAGTGTGGTCTAAAATTTATTCCCCAAGCAGGATTCCAGGCGGTCAGGGGCAGACTTCGTGGCCACCGTTTTGCCTTTGATGTGGAACTGCTGGCGGCCTTGAAAACATCCGGTTGGCCCGTCCTGGAGGTGCCCATTGATTGGGAGGATGTTCCCGGCAGCAAGGTTCGATTGATGAGGGACACAATTCGGATGGTCACTTCCCTGTGGCAGATCCGGAAGGAAAGGCTGGCATGGATGTCACAGAGAAAGAACAGATGATCGGTGGGGAGGCTTTGGCTCACTGGTACTACAAAGCCAAATTTGCCTTGTTGCTCGAACATTTGCGTTCGCTGCCCCTCGATCCCGAGCGGTTCACTTGCGTCGATGTTGGCTCTGGGTTGGGCCTGTTTCTCCACAAGCTGGAACAAGTGGGTCTGGCTTCTCCCGCGCGCTCCCTCGGGGTGGATCCGGTCTATGCCCAGGTAACCACGGCGCTCAACAGCCGGATCGAAATCCATCCATCTTTTTTGCCGGGAAAGACTTACGATCTCGCGATCATGATGGATGTGCTTGAGCACGTGCCGGACGACCAAAAGGTTCTATCGGATTCCGTTTCGCGGGTGTCAAAAAACGGCTATGTCTTTATCACCGTTCCTGCCCTGCCTTTTTTGTATTCTTCTCACGATCGCTTTTTGGGTCATTACCGGCGCTACACCATTGCCAGTTTGAGGCGGTTACTGGAAAGTGAGGGACGGCTGGAAATCTTGAGGACTCATTATTTTTTTGCCAGCATACTGCCACTGGCGGTTCCGGTGCGCATGCGCGGGTGGTTGAACCGGAATCCCACGTCATCTGATATGAAAACGTTGCCGGTCTGGGCGGGGGTGCTCCTTGAGCGGGTATGCCGGTGGGAGCTTTCCTGGGCCTGTCAAAACAGGCTGGCGGGCCTTTCCGTGGTGGCACTTTGCCGAGTCTGTGACTAGTGGCTGGAATCGGGAGATGGTCGTTGGTAGGTGAAAGGTGACATCAGCTTCGGGAGCCGATAAGTTGACCGCGTGAGGCCTGCAAAGATAACGGTGGTGGAATGGCACCAGATGGGCGATGCGGTCATGGCGTTGCCCTTCATCCATGGGGCGCGCGAGGCGGGAATCGAGGTCACGGCCTGTGCCACGCCGGGGCCGGCGTCTGTCATCCAGTTGGCTTTTCCGGATCTGGCTGTGGGGATTTTCCGCCCGGATGTGGACAACTGGTGGAGGGGAGACGATTGGGGGGGGTGGAGGCAGAAGCATGGAGCGGATACGGCGGTTTGTGCCTGGGGTGATCCGCGGACACATTTTTGGATGAAGCGTGCGGGCTTTGATCGACGCATCGGCCTGCCTGCGGTGCCGAACAACTGTTACGCCCGCGAGGCTGCTTTCCTTCGTCCCTGCCTGCGGGAGACACAGGCTTTCGGGCGTTTGTTGAATGGTCTCGCCGGTCCCCTGCTGACCGAAGCCTGGTTGCGACCCCGCCGCGACCTGCACCACCAGGACAACTGGGGCGAGATGGCGCGGATGCTGGGGTTTTCTGTCAATGAGTTGTTTTCATGGCCGGTTGTTCCTGCTCCAGGACTTAAATCTGCGGGCCGCCGCAACTCTTATTGGGTGGTGCATTCCGGGGGCAGATTGTTGCCCAAGCGTTGGAGTGGGGAGAAATGGCGGGAGCTCTTAATCCGCTTGCGCGCGCTCGATGTGTCCACGGTCTGGGTGCGGAGTCAGGGGATGGATGATGAAGTCGAGCTGCCTCCGGGGCAGGAAGTCTTTGAAGCGGGCGGGCTGCGCGGTTTTGCGGAGTTGGTGGCGGGAGCCCGGGGGTTGATCGGGTTGGATTCGTTTCCGGCCCATCTCTCGGCTTCCATGGGTAAAGACACGGTGGTCCTTTTTGGCGAAATGCCCGATGTCTGGTTTGCCCCGCGCGGACCGCATGTCCGTGTCATGAAGAAGCCCATGACCGAGGGGTGCCTGCGGGATTATGTGACCAAGGGGTTGTCACTGCTGCGCGAATTGGAAGTGGATGAAGTGGTCGCGGCGGTGAAGGCGTCTTCGGCGGACAATCGTTGATTGCGGAGACTTCCGGCAAGGCAGGGGCGTGCCACATTGAAAAAAGCGTTTGGAACCTTCGGGCGATGTGTCTACTTTGTTGGCCATGCAGAACGGAAGCCATTCGCGATTTCCGGTATGGCTCATGCCTTCGGCTTCTGTGGCAGCGGCCGGTGCCGGCTTGGCCCTGATGTTTGCCTTGTTCCCCTATGGGGCGGGTTGGGGTGACCAGCCGACTTCGGTGGTCTCCAACCTCCTCTGGATGTGGAAGCACGCAAAAGAATGGGAGCACTGCCAATTGGTGCCGCTGATTTCCCTTTTCATCATTTGGTTGGATCGTGAGAAATTGCGAGATGTTCCTTGGGAGGGGCAGATTTCCGGATTGTATCTTTTCCTGTTAGGCATGGGGCTCTTCTGGGTTGGTTACCTCATCGACATCGTGGTTTTCAGCTTTTTGGTTTTTCATCTCATGATTGGGGCCACGGCAGTGTGGCTGTTTGGTTGGCCGCTGTTGCGGGCGGTTTTTTTTCCCTATGCTTTTCTGTTTTTTGCCTGGCCGATGCCATTTCTGGAAGCGACGATCGCATTTCCCCTGCGTGACATCATGGCCCGTTTTTCGCATGGGTTTCTGAATCTCATCGGCCTCGACGTTCTGCGGGTGGGGACGTCGATTGTTTCGGCTCCTGATCCGGTGCGCGGGCTGGCCCAGGGGGCCCGATTCGCCCTGGATGTGGCCGATCCGTGCAGCGGTATCCGGTCGCTCTTTGCCCTGACCATGGTTTCCGCCCTTTTCGCCTATTTCGGTACCACCAAAGACGACACCCTGGCCGGATGGCGCAAGCAGGTGGCTGGGGGGCCGTTTTGGCAGAGGGGGTGCGTCGAATTCCTGGCCTTTTTCACCGACCATTGGCGGGGTTGGCTGGTTTTTCTTTCGGCGGCCCCGTTTGCCGTGCTGGGCAACTTTTGTCGCATCCTCATGCTCACCTTCGGCACTCTTCTATTGGGCAGCAAGGTGGCCATCGGGGATTTGGAGCATCCAAGCACGTACCACATGGCTTCCGGATTTCTGGTATTCGGGGTGGCGTTGGGAGGAATGTTCACGTGGGGTTGGTTCCTGAATGAAGGCTGCAAAACACTGATCGAGAGGAGCAAGGGATTGTACGCAGTGATCGGCGCGGTAAAGAGTCCTCCCCAGCCCGGAAAGGAGTTCTGATGACTGAGCTGACACTGGACATCACGGGCACAAAGACCGGGCCGATCCGCATCGCTCTCGGGCGCGGACTGGTCCTGCTCGGGCTCTCGATTCTGGCGGTGGGGATATGCTGGATCACACCCAACCCAAACACGGCCTCCCAACCCGGAGTGCGGATGGTTTTGCCTGATTTCCCTCTGGGCATGCTCTCGGAACCCCAGGAAATGTCCCCTGGCGAAAAACTCCTCCTGCCAAGCGACACCGAGATTGTCCGCAAGGCCTACTTTTCGACCAAAGGTGACCGCATCACGGTTTCCATCGTGCTGGCGGGTGGGGAGAAGCGCAGCATCCACCGCCCAGAAGTCTGTCTGCCTGCCCAAGGTTGGTACATGCGCAAGGGCCAGACCGTGAACATCCCGATGAAGGATGGCGGCAATCTCGAAGCAATGAAGCTGGACCTGCAGCGTGAAGTCGATTTTGGGAACGGTCGCAAGAACCAGATGCGCGCGGTCTTTCTTTATTGGTTCATTGGCAAGGACACGACAACTCCGCACCATTGGAAGCGACTCTTTTTGACCAGTTGGGATCGGGTGTTCCGCCAAATCAACCACCGTTGGGCTTACGTCAGTGTCATGAGCGTGGTCACCCAAGGGTATGTCCTCAACGGTAAAGATGAAGCCCAGACTCTGGACATGTTGAAATCGTTTACGTCGGAAATTGCTCCCTCCTTTCTTCTGCCACGCGAATCGCCTTAACGCCGAGCGAGAGGCAGCCCATACAGACGTATCAATCCGGCAAAAAATTTCCTTTGGAGCATTCAGTAACGGCGGCCGGCGACAAACCGTAATTCCTCAAGGTGTAGATTCGGAGACCAAGAGCCTATCCGGATAGGTTCTTAGCTCCTTTCGGGAGGCGGTAGTTTCAACGAAATTTGCCTGGCTAAATTTGACAGAATCTTCCGAGAGATCAGATTTTTATTTCTTGAGTCTATTCC
This sequence comes from Candidatus Methylacidiphilales bacterium, assembly GCA_033875315.1. Lineage (NCBI taxonomy): Bacteria > Pseudomonadati > Verrucomicrobiota > Methylacidiphilae > Methylacidiphilales > Methylacidiphilales bacterium. Next base: position 68,123 of record JANRJG010000041.1, on the reverse strand, counting down.
GGTGTGCTTTGCCGGCCTGATTTCAGGGATGGGTAGAAGCAGTCCGCCATGAGGCGTTGGTTTCCCGGGGCCAAGATCGGGCTTGCCCGGTCGGGTCCAGAGCGTAAGAAGCAGGGATGATCCGCACGTTTGTATTCAACGAGGGCAAGCTGGCGGCGCAGGATCTCGACCTCGACGCCCTGCGTCTGGTCCGCTCGGACAAGGGATTGATCATCTGGATCGACTTGGACAATCCGACCGACGAAGAAACCCGGGAGGTCCTGGAAGGGCTCTTTCATTTCCACCCGCTCTCGATCGAGGACTGTGTGGCGGTTTCGCAACTGCCCAAAATCGAGGACTATGAGGACTATCTCTTCATGGTCATGCACGCGGTGGATTTCAACCGTCAGGAAAAATTCACCACCACCGAATTGAACCTGTTCTTGGGCAAGGATTACCTCGTCACCTACCATGAATTGCCCCTGCGCTCGCTCAAGACGGCGATCGAACGATCCGTGAACAAGATCGGCACGATCGCCCGCGGTCCCGACCGCCTGGCCCACACCATCATCGATTTGATGGTGGATAATTACAATCCGGTGATGGATGAGTTGCACGAGGAATTGGAGGAACTGGAAGATCTGCTTTTGGGGAAATCGCACACCCAGGACATGGTGCCGATGATCCTGGACTGCCGGAAGGACATCGGGTTGCTCCGCCGCATCGTCCGGCCCCAACGGGAAATCATCGGCCGTCTGGCCCGCGGTGAATACAAGCTCATCCGGCCGAATCTGCTGCCCTACTTCCGCGACATTCATGACAATCTGGTGCGGATCGATGAAACGGCGCTGTCGGCGAGCGAACAGTTGTTGACCTCGTTTGATCTTTACCTGAACCGCACGGCCCAGCAGTCCAACGAGGGGATCAAAGTTCTGACCGCCCTGACCGCCTTGACCCTGCCCCCGGTGGTGATCGGGAGTTGGTACGGGATGAATTTCGAGCAGATGCCGGAGTTGAAGTGGGCGTCTTCCTATCCGATGGCTTTTTTGCTCAACATCCTGGGCGTGATCGGAATGGCCATCTGGCTCAAGCGCAAGAAGTGGTTTTGAAGCCTCTGCAGTGACATCGTGACAGGCGAGGGTATTTGCGTCATTTTGTCAGCAAAATTCGCTCTTGTCGAAAATGAGGGGATAAGAGACATTTTGTCTCTGTGAAAGCGTCTTTTCTAGGGAAATTGCTGGAACGGGTGGACCAGTTGGAGCCGGAACAGCTGCAGCGCTATTTGGTGCGCCTGGCCCGGGAGCACGGTTATTTGGAAACCCTCTTCAACACGCTCCAGGACGCCATCGTGGTCCTGGATGGGAAAGGCGTGATCCAATACACCAATCGTGCAGCCACGCGGCTCCTGCCTTTTCCGCGCGAAACGGCCTCGGGCCAGCCCGTGGAGCGCTATTTGCGCGACGTGCCATGGAAAGAATGGCTGGACGAGCCCCAAGGGGTGACCCGGCGGCTGTCGATTCATTACCCCGAGCCGAAGGTGGTCGAGTTGGTCCTGTTGCCGATGGAAGTGACCGAGGGGGCATGGGAGGGGATGCGGGTGGCGATTTTCCATGACATCACCGAACGGGAGTCGACGGCCCGTGAGGCGATCGAATCCGAGCGGATGCAGGCCCTGACCTTGCTGGCGGCGGGTGTGGCGCATGAGTTGGGCAACCCGATCAACAGTCTGAACATCCATCTCCAATTGATGCAGCGCGATTTGCGCCGCCTAGAACCCGACGTGGCGGCCCCCTTGAAAGAGTCGATCGGCATCGCCCGTCGGGAAATCGACCGCTTGGATGCCATCATCCAGCAATTTCTCAGGGCCATCCGTCCCACCGTGCCGGATTTCCAGCCCCTGCAGCTCGGACTGCTCATCCGCGAGACCTTGGAAACCTTGGATGCGGAGATCCGGGACCGCGGCGTTCTGGTGGAAACTGACATTGCGTCCGACCTGCCCGATCTTTTGCTCGATCCGGTGCAGGTCAAGCAGGTGATATACAATCTTTCCCGAAACGCTTTCCAGGCCATGGGAGCCCAGGGGCTGCTCAACATCACAGTGGCCAGGCAGGATGAATGGGTGGTGGTGGTCTTCCGGGACAACGGCTGTGGGATCTCGGTCGAGGACTTGCCGCGAGTGACCGAGGCCTATTACACCACCAAGGAGGGTGGGTCCGGGCTGGGGTTGATGATTGTCCAACGGATTGTCAGGGAGCACGGGGGTGAGATGGAAATCGAGAGCCATCCGGGCCGCGGTACGGCGGTGCGACTGAAGTTCCCGGCCGGCGGTCGACAAGTCCGGTTGCTGGAAAGCACCCCGGACAAGGCCCGTGCGGAAGGCAGAAAGGGCAAAAACGGATGAGTGGATTGAAGCCGACCCTGTTGATCGTCGAGGATGAAAAACACACCCGCGAGGGGCTGCGCCGTGCCTTGGCGGACCACTTCGAGGTTTATCTGGCCCCGGACCTGGCGGGTGCGGAGAACGTGCTCACCACCGAGACGGTGGACCTGGTCCTGACCGACCTGCGACTGGGTTCGGACAGCGGCATGGACGTGTTGAAGCGGTGCCAGAACCTGCCGCACCAACCGGTCTGTTTCATGATGACCGCCTACGGATCGGTGGAGAATGCGGTCGAGGCCATGCGACGCGGAGCGCAGGATTATGTGACCAAGCCGGTCAACATCGACAAACTGGAAATGATGCTCTTGCGGGCCCTGCGCGGCCGCCGTGTGGAGGTGGAAAACCGCCGCCTGCGCGACCGGATCGAGAAAGAGCACGGTTTGGAACGGTTTGTCGGACGCTCGCCGCGGATGGTGGAAATCTTTGAGACCCTGCGTCAGGTGGCCGACACCCGGGCCACTGTCCTGGTGCAGGGCGAGAGTGGCACAGGCAAGGAATTGGTGGCCCAGGCCCTCCACCAACTCAGCTCGCGCAAAGCCCGCCCGTTTCTGGCGGTGCATTGCGCGGCCTTGTCCGCCCAGTTGCTGGAGAGTGAGCTTTTTGGCCACGAAAAAGGGGCCTTTACCGGGGCGATGGAACGGAGGACCGGGCGCTTCGAGGAGGCGGACGGTGGCACGATCTTCCTGGATGAGATCGGGGAAATTGACGCCACGATCCAGGTCAAGTTGCTCCGGGTCCTGGGCGAGCGTTCTTTTGAAAGGGTCGGTGGGAACAAGCGCATCCAGGTCGATGTCCGGGTGATTGCCGCGACCAACCGGGACCTTGCGGCCATGGTCAAGGAAGGGACCTTCCGGGAGGACCTGTATTACCGCATCAATGTCGTCCGCATCGACCTCCCGCCTTTGCGCGAACGGACCGGCGACATCGCCCTCCTGGCCAGGACGTTTCTGGAGGAATTCGCGCGTGAGAACGGGAAGCCCGGGCTGCACTTCAGCCCCCGGGTGGAAGATATGCTTGTGCAATACACCTGGCCCGGTAACGTGCGCCAGTTGCGTGCCGCCGTGGAACATGGGGTGGTGATGTGCCGTGGAAGAGAAATCCTTCCCGGTGACCTGCCTCCCGACCTGCGTTCGGCCGTGATGGAACACAATTCCCCGTCCGTGGAAACGCTCAACCTGCAAGTGATTGAAAAACACTCCATCCAGCAGGCACTACAGACCTGCTCGGGGAACCGTACCGAAGCGGCCCGCCTGCTGGGCATCAGCCGCCGCACGTTGCATCGCAAATTGAACGAATACCAAATCGGGGACTGATATGCCGGGACTACAGGACATTGTTTACGCACTCGAGGTGGGCAACCTCCGCCGCTGGATCTTACGATTGGCCGTCATCATATTGCTGGCCGGACTGGGGATCTTTTACATGGTCCGGCAGTTCAATGGCCTGAGTGAACCCATGGCCATGGACCTGGCCCAGATCGGCCGCCAGATCGCGCTCGGACACGGCTTCAGCACCCAGTTCCTCCGTCCGATGATCATCAAGGAAAACAAGGAGAAAAAAAACCTGGCAATCCCGAGCGATATCCAGCGTTCTCCTGATGTCATCCACGCACCACTGTATCCCTATCTCCTTGGTGGGGCCTTTAAGTTGACCGGCACGGACTTCTCTGTCAAAATCACCGAACTCAAGGATTTTTCGGTCTATCCGCCCGAGAAAGTCATCATTTTCACCAATATCCTGTTTTTGGTGCTGGCGGTGGTTGTTTTCTACTTGTGGATGTTGCGTTCTTTTGACGACCGCGTGGCCATCATCTCCTGCGGTCTGCTCGTTGCTTCCGATCTCGTATGGGATCTGACCATTTCCGGCCTACCTCTTGCTCCTCTGATGTTCCTGTTGTGCTTGGCGGGTTTTTGCATCAACGAATCCCTCCTTGCCGAGGAAAGCGATGCCCAGACGTCAGCGGCCGCATGGTGGGCGACGGCAGCGCTGGCCGTTTCGGGCATGGGTATGACCAGTTACCCCATGCTCGTGCTCGTTCCGGCCATGGTGGGTTTCGCCTTCTTGGTTTTTGTGCGCCGCAACCTCATGGTGGCCATTGCCCTGGTGCTGCCCGTGCTTGTCTGTATACCCTGGATCATCCGGAACATCAACCTGACCGGAAATCCGTTCGGTTTTGCCTGGGTCGAAATTTTTGTCGACAACGGATCCATGCCTGGGGACTCGATTTGGCGGGTTTTTGGGGAAGATCCATCCCGGGCCTACGGATTGAAGCCATTACTTCGGGCTTTGGCCCTCGGGTTGGCCAACATTTCCACGAACTTTTCCGCCTTTTTTGGAGGTGCTGTGATTCCGTGTCTTTTCTTGGCCGGGTTGATCCATGTTTTCCGCAGATCCCATTGCCAACAATCTCGCTGGTTCTGGGTGGCGTCACTCACTGCCGTGATTCTTTGCAATGCCGCCATCATCAAGTTGCGCCCTGTCGAAGAACATCTTCATCTCAACCTGCTCCTGGTCTTTCTGCCCGTGTTGGCCGGCTACGGCGTGGCCTTTCTTTTTGTCATGATCAACAGGCTGCAGCTTCCCTCGACCATTCTGGTGATTCCGATCTTTGCCGTGGTTTGCCTCCTGCAGATTATCCCGCTGGGAGTGAGGTTGATCCAGCGACCCGCGCCTCCATACTCTTACCCACCGTACTTTCCGCCGGTTTTTGTCCTCGTCGGTTCATGGCTGGATGAAAAAGAAATCCAAGCCATGGATGTCCCTTGGGCCGGGGCTTGGTATTCCAACCGGACCACGATATGGTTGCCCCTGAAACGCGAGGATTTCTTCGCGTTGAACGATTTCACTGTGAAAATCTCCGCCATGCTTTTGACCCCGTATAGCTCTGAGAAAAAACTCTATTCCGAGGTCAATACCGGAGAGTTCCGTGATTGGGCGCCCCTGATCCGCCGCTCCGATTTCCGTGAATTGCCTCTTCCCCAGGTCACCGTCCTGCCGCCCAACAAGGACGACTACATGTATTTCTCCGACAAGATTCGCTGGCGTTGATCTTTTCTTATGGTTTTGGACTTAAAAAGAACTGTTAAGTGCTATGATTCTGAGACTTAAGTGGAATAAATTCCCGGTTGACTTATTAGGTGCATGTCACTTAAATTCTTTAATTGCACAATCGTAACTTACGAATTTTGAAACTTTCGCCATACTAAACCTCCATGAACAGACTTTCTGCTCTTTTCGCGCTGCTCGTTTTGCTGCTGATCGACCTGTGTGAGGCGAATGCCCAGGCGAATCTGCGTGCGGGCGTGGAGGGCTCTGGCAAGCCTTACACGATCTCAGTGGGTCTGAGGCAGGAATATGACGACAACATTTTTACCTCGTCTAACAACGAGCAGGGATCATGGAAAACCATCGTCAATCCCTCCGTGGTTTTCAATTACCCCATGGAAAACACTTCCATCTCCTTCGGCGCCGATTTCGGGCTTATCTTTTACTGGGACCGTCCTGGCGATGATTTCGATTACAACCAACTTTTCACGGGCCGTGTGAGCCACAATTTTTCCGACCGCTTTCAGTTAGATTTGCGCGAACAGTTCCGCTTCGCCCAGGAAGCTGAGGGTCGCTCCGGCACCGCCATTCAGCGCTTCCTTGGTGATGGCTTCTCCAACAGTGCAAGCATCGATGGCACCGCCAAATGGACAGACCGGTTTTCGACCGTGACCGGCTATTCCAATACCCTTGACCGCTATGACGACTCCTCCATCAATCTGGTCAACGACCAGATGACCCACGGTGTGAGGCAGGATTTCCAGTTTTCTGTCTTGCCGACCACCACTGCTGTGGCGGCTTTCAATTACAGCACCACCGATTACACGGATGGAAATATCTTGGGTACTCGTGATTTCGACGTCTACCGCGGGACGGTTGGGGCCGATCATTACATCCTCACCAACTGGCTGATCACCGGACGATTCGGGGGTGAATACGTCGACCGTGCCAATACCGCGCTGAGTGATGGGGCCAACCCCTACGTGGACCTCAGCACGGCCTGGACCTATCTGCCCGGTAGCCGCCTCCGTGCCAGCTACAATTACGCAACCAACCTGACGGATGATGCCCAATCCGGTACCAGCACCGGACACACCCTGGCCTTGGAAATTCAGCACGCCATCACGCCCAAGCTAACCGCAACGGGTTCCGTCCGTGGCCAATTTCAAAGTCTGGACCGATCCAGCGCTCTTGGCGCTGTTAATTCGGATGCCATCGATGAAACCAGCTATACCACCTCGCTTGGCTTGAGCTACACCATCACCAACTACCTCTCCGCCAATGTCGGATACACCCTATCGGGGGTTGATTCTGATGACGCCTCCCGGGAATACTGGAGAAATCAGATCTATTTTGGGATCACCGGCAAATACTGATTCCCGGCTTCGTCCTTCCGGAACTTCCTGCTCCCCGTTCCTGTCCCGAACTTATCTATTTTACAACCGGTGGTGCCGGTGCGAACATAAAACATGGCCGAGACCCCGGAGGTAAATCTCCATTTCAGTGATTACTGGCGCGTCGTCAAAAACCGCTGGCCCATCATCCTGACCATCTTCGTTCTCGTGGTCACGACGGCCTATTTCTACACCAAGACCCTCCCGAAGATCTACACCTCCTCGTCCGTCATCAAGGTCGACATGGAGAACAAGGACATGAGTGTCTTTGGCGCGAGCATGCAGGGCTTCGACGCCATTTTCTTCCAGACGGAATTCGAGCTCATCCAATCCAAAAAAGTCCTCAACCGCATCATCAAGCGACTCGACCTCCAGCGCAAGTTCTCGCAGATGAACGGCATGACCGGTGACCAACTCATGACGGAGGACCAGACTTACGTCATGCTCCGCAGGGGTATGCTGGCAGTTCAGCCCTACCGCAACACCAAGCTGATCGAAATTGCCGTTAACAGCACCGACCCCGCCCTTTGCAAGCTCATCGCCAATACGATCGCTGACGAATACGAGGTCTACCGGCTGGAGGAGATCCAAATACGTTCGGAGTCCGGCCTGTCCTCGCTCAAGAATGAAATGGACAAGCAAAAGGCCGAATTCGACCGGGCCAAGGCCAAAGTCGAAAAACTCCGCAAGGAACTCGGTCCCGACTCTTATATACCCGGCGGCATGTCCAACACCAACGATGTCGCCACCATGCAGGACATGGAACTCCAGCGCAAAGAGGCAATGCTCAGCGAGATGAAGTCCGATGTGCTGGCGCGCAAGGTCCGTTTGGATAAAATCAAGGACCTCAGCCCCCAGGAAATGGAGTCGGTCATCGCTTCTCTCGGTCTGGAAGATGGCACCATTTCCCAAACCAAGCAAAACCTCTACGCCAACGAAACCTACTTGAAATCCTTGGAAAAGCAGGGCTTCGAATCGGAGCACCCAAGGATCAAATCCACCCTGGCCCAGATCAAAAAACTGCGCAACCAATTGGATGATCTTTTGGTTGGGGTGAAGCGCTCCCTCGAGATTGATCTGGGTGTCTCGGAGGCCAAGGTGGCTGGTGTCGAGGCCGAGGTGTTGAAACTGCGCGACAACAGCCGAAGCAACCGTTCCGAAAAGCTGGCTCCCTATGAGGACGCCATTCGCGAGATGGAGACACAAAGCTCGCTCTATTCCCTGCTGGTGGCCCGTTACAAGCAGGAATCGGTCGATGCCCAGATCACCTCCCGTCCGGTGACCCTGGTCAACGCCGCCGAGGAAAATCTGCGACCGATCCGCCCCAATCTCACCCTCAACATTTCCCTGGCCGCGCTGGTCGGTTTGGTCCTGGGCGTGTCCCTGGCTTTCTTCATCGAATACCTCGACACCAGTGTGAAGTCGCTCGACGACGTCGAACGCTACCTCAACACGACCGTGGTGGGCGTGGTGCCCGAAGGGGTCAGCGCCCTCAACTTGGAGGGGCCGGATTCTCCCAATGCCGAAGCCTATCGTATCTTACGTGCAAAAATCGACCTCAAGGCCAAACCGGATGGGGCCCACACCCTCACCGTCGTCAGCGGGGGGCCCGGCGAGGGAAAGACGACCACGCTCTTCAATCTGGCCTATGTCTGTGCCTACAGCGGCATCAACACCCTGATTGTGGACACCGACTTCCGGCGTCATTCCCTCAATTCGATCCTGGGTATCTCCAACGACCAGGGTCTGGCGGACTTTCTCCTCGGCTACGGCCCGCTGCATGAATACATCCGTGCCACCGAGATCCCCAACCTGCATGTCATCAGCGCGGGCAAGCTGCCGCCCCAATGCATGGGTGCGCTCAGTCCGGCCAAGATGTCGGAGGTCGTCGAGACCCTCAAGCCGCACTACGACGTCATCCTCTTCGACGCCCCCCCGATCCTGGGCATTTCGGACGCCGCGGTCATCGTACATGAAGTCGACACCACCTTGCTTGCCATCCAGCACCGCCGCTATCCCCGAAACATCTCCTGGCGGGCCAAGAAAGTGGTTGAAGAAGTCGGGGGGCGTTTCGGCGGGGTTATCCTGAACAAGGTCCACCTCCGGAGCGACGATTCCTACTATTACTACACCAGCTACTACGGCTACTACGGTTATTACAAGTCAGGATCACGCGGTGAGGCCAAGAAGAAGGCCAGAGAAAACAAACGGCAGTTGGAGAAGAAGGTCAAAAAGAACCAAGCTTCCGCCGTCGAGCCTCCAGCCTCCGGCGATAGCCCGCCTGCTCCCGCACCCGGTGGCACGGTTAACGAAGATTTTTAATACTCATGAAACCTCCCCTTGGTATCGCTTGGGTTTTGCTGATGGTGCTGTTCTCTGGCTGCGCCGGGCTCGGCGGCGGTGCATCCCGGGACTCGAGCTCAAGTTTCCCTACCGTCACGCCTACAGTCGGCCAGGACTCCGAGGGCAACGATCTTCTCCGCGTCGGGGACTCGCTCTCAGTCCAACTCAGTGGTGTGCCGGCCGAGGAAGCCTATGTCCAGCAGATGAAGGTGGACGAAAGCGGCTCGATCTCCCTGCCCTACATCGGCGGGATCAAAGTCACGGGCATGACGACTGTCATGGTCAAGGAACGCATCGAAACTCTCTACAAACTTGGCCGGTTTTACACCACCCCGAACGTCACGGTCACAAGCCAGCAGTCCCGCTTCATCAATGTCACCGGGGATGTGCGCTCGCCCCAGCGTATTTTCTACGCAAAGGACCTGACCGTCATGGGCGCGATCGCCACCTGTGGCGGATTCACCGACTATTCAAACAAGCGGGCGGTCAAGCTGCTGCGGGGCAAGGAAATCATGCTCATCAATGCGGTGGAAGTTCTCAAAGATCCCTCCAAAGATGTGCCTTTGCTGCCGGACGACATCATCCAAGTCGACCGCAGTATTTTTTAGCGCATGCCTGCGCACACGTCTGCCTTCTCCAAGGTCCGCCTCGGCCTGTTTGGGGGAACCTTTGATCCTCCGCACTGGGGACACTACCTTGCCGCCCGGGATGCCTTGGAAGCGCTCTCTCTCGACCGGGTGATTTTTCTGCCCTGTAGGCTTTCTCCCCACAAATCCGGCACCCGCCCCACCCCAGCCGCAGGTCGTCTTCGCATGCTCAAGGCCATGCTGCGGGGTGAAAAATGGGCGGAAATTTCACGCTGGGACATGGATCGTCCCGGGGTCTGTTATTCCTATCTGACGGCGGAAGCCTTTTCCGGCCTTTATCCCGGGGCGGAGTTGTTCTGGATCATGGGCTCAGACCAGTGGGAGGCCCTGCCCCGCTGGAAGCACCCCGATCGTCTGGCGGCGGTCGTTCATTTCGCCGTCTTTCCCCGGACCGAAGTGCCGCGGCCTCGCCGCGGGATGGCACTTCACATCCTGCCTTCGCGTTACGACATATCTGCCACCCGGATACGCGAGCGGCTGCGCCGTCGTCTGCCGATCAAAGGTCTGGTGCCGGACCCCGTCGCGCGTTATATCCAGAACCAACCCCATCGCCCATGAACCCCTCCACCCGAAAAACCGCCCTCCTTTGCCGGGAATGGGCATTGGAAAAAAAAGCCCTCGATCCGGTCCTGCTCGACTTGGAGAAGATCGAGGGACCTGCCTTGTGCTTCATGGTTTGCTCGGGCCAGTCCGAACCCCACCTCAAAGCCATCGCCGAATCCGTTGAGGAGGGGCTGAGGGAAAAAGCCGGGATGAAGCCGCTGGCCCGAGATGGGCGCTCTGGAAGCCAATGGATCGTCCTCGATTACGGCGATGTCTTGGTACACATCATGCACGAACAGAAGCGCGCCTTTTACGACTTGGAGAATCTTTGGAAGGACGCCCCCCGTATCAAGTGAGACCATTTCACATTCAGTAGGCGATAAAGCGCCTTACGGGAGGGCGAAGCTCCTGCTGAGCCGCGTGTGGCATGCTGACCTTAACTTGGCTCGGCGGGAGCCTCGCCCTCCCGAAGACCCGTCGCCCAGTCAATCGGATTGGGTGTGCGACTTGGCGGGCGATCTTACATTTCTTCCAGTGTCCCGATCCCAAGCAGGCCCAGCCCCTCGCGCAACACGCGCCCGGTCAGCTCACACAGTGCCAGCCGGGACTGTTTCAATTCCTCATTTTCCGCCTTCAGCACCGGGCAGTGTTCGAAGAATCGGTGGAAGAGCACGGCGGTTTCATAGAGATAGGCACACAGGAGATGTGGCCGGTGGTCCTGGACGACCGAATCCAGGGCATCCTCGAAAGCCAGCAGCCGGCGGGCGAGATCGGATTCGACGGTTTCCCGGAGTATGAAGCGCGGTTTCCCGCTCGGCCCGTCAGCCTTCCGGAGGATGGAACGGGTGCGGACATAGGCGTTGAGCAGATACGGCGCCGTGTTGCCGTCGAAAGCCAGCAGCTTGTCCCAATCGAAGACGTAGTCCAGGTTGCGGTTCTGGCTCAGATCAGCGTATTTGAGCGACCCAATACCGATGATCCGCGCCGCAGCCCGGATGTCCGTCTCGCTTGCCCCGGGTCGTTTCTCCCGCAAGATGGCGGCAGCGCGCTGCTCGGCTTCATCCAGAAGGTCGCGCAAGCGGATGGGATTGCCGTCGCGGGTTTTCAGCGGTTTCCCGTCGGCACCGAGCACGGCACCGAACCAGACGTGGTGGAATTCGACCCGGTAGCCCCAGCGGCGGCAAACATCGAAGAGCTGGTTGAAGTGCTGCTGTTGGCGTCCGTCGGTGACGTAGAGGATGGCTTCGGACTTCCATTCTTCCGCCCGGTAACGAACGGTGGCCAGGTCGGTTGTGGCATACAATGCGGCCCCGTCCTTTTTTTGGATGAGCATGGGGACATCCGTCCACTCCTCTTTATTGCGGACCAGGAACGGGCTTTTTTCCCGCGGCTGTGCTGGATCGTGGAACACGCCGACCGCACCCTGGCTTTCGCGGGCCACCCCTTTGTCCAGTAAGTCCCGCACCACTTCTTTGAGCCATGGATTGTAGAAACTCTCCGCCAACGTCTGGTCGAATTCCACGCCCAGCCGTGCATAAATTTCATCGAAGGCGGATTGGGACAATTTGCGGAATTCCATCCAGATGGAGACATTCTCCAGGTCGCCATCCTGGAGCTGGGCCAGTTCCTGGCGTGCACGTTCCAGCAACTGGGGGTCTTTCTCGCAGGCCTCATGGGTTTGCTGGTAGAAGCGCTGCATGTCGGCCACGGCATTTTCGGGGGAGAGGGCGGGCTTGCCGGCCATTTTGTAGCCCAGGATCATTTTGCCGAACTGGGTTCCCCAGTCTCCGAGATGATTGTCCCGGATGACGAAGTGCCCGCGCGCGGCGAGGATGCGGGAGAGGGCATCGCCGAGGATGGTGCTGCGGATATGGCCGACGTGCATCTCCTTGGCCACGTTGGGGCCGCTGTAGTCGACCACGATGGTCTTGGGGTGGAGCGTGGTCGAGAGTCCGGTGCGTGGGTGGTCCCAGAGGGCTTGGGTGCGTTCTTCGATGGCGCTCAGGCGGAAACGGAAATTGACGAAACCGGGGCCGGCGATTTCCGGTTTTTCCAGCCGTGGATCCTGTCCGGTGAAATCCGCAATCTGGACGGCCAGTTCACGCGGATTGATGCCGAGGGATTTGCCGGCCACCATGGCCAGGTTGGTTTGGAAATGCCCGAATCGTTCATCCTGGCAGGCCTTGACCCAGGGACCTTTGCCGCAAGCCGGGGCGTGTCGTCCGACCCAGACGGTGAGGAGTTCCTCTAGGGTGGCAAGCAGGGAAACAGAAGCCATGGCGGATGCACCATAGCGGCCAGGCGCCCGGGCTTCAAGGATGGCGTGGGGACCACTCCGGGAAGGGAAAGACTCAGCTGAAGACGGCCATCAATTCTTGGTCGTTCCCGCAGGCATGGAGTTTCTCGAAGATGCCCGGGTCACGGAAGAACCGGGTGACTGCGGCCACGGTGCGCAAGTGGACCGCATAGTCCTCTGTCGGCACCAAGACGAGATAAAAAAGGTGGACGGGGCGGCCATCGGGGGCCTGGCAATCGATGCCTTCGACGGAACGGGCCAGAGCAGTGACACTGGTGGGCAGGTGGGGGATGGAGGCATGCGGCAGGGCCAGGGAGTTGCCGATGGCGGTGGTCAGTTTCTGTTCGCGAATTTCCAGCGCCTGGATCACGGGCTCGCGCAGGTCTTGGGGAAGGAGCTTGGTTTCAACCAGATGGTCAACCATTTCCCGGAACACCTCCGCCCGGCTGCAGGCCCGCAGGCTGCCCAGGATGGTTTTCGGACGAATATCCACGGTTTCCATGCGCGCATCAGTTAATCATGTCTTTCCAGTCCTGCAATACCTGCCCGCACAATTCATACGAATTCAACAGGGAGCGGGCCAGAAGGGCGAGGGCCTCCGGCAGGGGGAAGGGTTGGGTCCAGAAGTAGGCCATACAAACGAGGAAGCCCAGATTGCCCAGCAGGATGATCACCCAGCTGAAAAAATAGCCCTGGCTCTCGAAGTCTGATTGGCCGCTTTTGAGCAGACTGCCGGTGAACGTGAAGTGGAATCCCCAGCTGGCCCCCCAAAAGGGGAGGAAGAGGATGGTGTAACGCTGCCAATCTGGCAGGAAATGGACGACCAGAGCCCAGATCACGCCCAAGACAATGGGGTAAAAAGGGATCAAGTAGGGGCTGAGGGCAATGAAGCATGAGGTCCGGTCGGCCACCACATGGCCGCCGTCGGACCGGACTTTGAAACCGCTGACGCGGCCTCCGCTGGCCACCACGGCGACGGCGTGGGTGATTTCATGTCCGAGGACGTAGAACCAGGTCGGTCTGGGAAAAAGAAAAAAAACCAGGCACCAGGCACTCATGCCAAGGAAGAAAACCGCCAAGGGTATCCAGGGCACACGGGATACATCGACAGCCAGCGCGATTTCCCTGGCAAAGGAAAAGAGGGCATGGAAGCAGGGCAGCAGCAGACAAGCGAGCAGGGCTTTGAGGAACTTCACGCCCGCATTCTCCCGGCCTTCGGACTGTTCCCGGTGTGGGGGTCCCCGGGAATTACCAGCCTTCGGTGATTTGGTTGACCAACCGCTGCGCCATTTGATCCAGCGCGGTCGGGGCGGCCTGGCGTTCGCTCTCTTGGAGGTCGTCCTGCACGAAGAAATCGGTCTCCCCCGTGGCGGTCAGTTCGGAAAAGACCTTTTGACCGGTCCGGTGGTTGGTGAGCGTGCCGGTGGCGACGATGGTCAGGCGGTATTGGATGGTGGTGGTGAGGTTTTCCCGGTTGGAGCGTATGGGCTTGCGTGAGAATTGGGACAGGGTGACTTCCAGGGTGGCGTCAGCCGCGGATGAGCGGGCGGAATGGTAGGTGCCGTCGTTGTCGATGGCGCGCAGGATGGCGTTGGTGGCCGCGATCTGCAGGCTGGGTTCGAGGGTTTTGTTTTTGACCGTGGGCACGTAAATGCTGCGGACGCCTTCCATTTCCTTGTAGGGCACATTGCCCAACCGGTAGCCGGAACATCCCGACAGAGTGAGGAGGGGAATCAATACGACTGAGGCGATCCAGATGCCAAAGGTGGTGGTGGGGCGTTTCATAAGGGCGGGGCGTCTTCGATGGGGGGTTGTTTGGAATCGATGGGGGGTGGCACATCTGCTTCTGAGGGGGCTTGTCCAGGGCGGGAGGCTTTTTCCACTTTGGAGCGCAGCGCTTCCATCTTTTGCTTGGCTTCGGTGGCGTCGGGCGAGTCCGGGTTTTGCTGCACCACTTCTCCGTAATAGATGATCGCCGCTTTGTAGTTTTTTTGTTGCTCGTAAAAACGAGCGATATTGATGGAGCCCTTGATGCGGCGTTCGCTCAATTCTTGGACATACTCGCGGGCTTGGGCGGCCTTTTCGCTGTTGGGGAAGCGAACGCTGAAATCCTGGAAGGCTTCGATGGATTTCTGGGCCGCACTCTGGTCGTATTCCGGTTGGCTGGAGGCCTGGTACCACGCGTAACCGATCTGGTATTGGGCATCGTCGGCGTAGTCGCTCTTGGGGTAGCGGTCGAGGAGCTTGTTATAGGCATCGATGGCTGCGGTCCATTTCTTTTGCTGTTCATTGGCCAGGCCGATCTTGAACTGCGAGGCCGGCGCGTATTTTCCATAGGGGGCGTTCTTGATCACGCCCTGGAAAATCTGGATGGTTTTTTCCATCGAGGGGAAGAGGGGGATTTTCCAGATGCGTTGGGGTTCACCGGCCAGGAAGAGGTTGCCGATGTTGTATTGGCGCTCAATGGCCAAATCGAAGTATTGGCTGCCGGCGTATTTCTTAACCACTTCCTGGTAAGATTTGTTCGCGTTCCAGAAGTCCCCCATCTTTTCCTGCATGAGGCCGGCTTTGAATTGGGCTTCGCCTGCGGCGGAGGAGAGGGGCCACCGGCGGATGATGGTGCGGTATCCGGCGAGCGCATCTTTCCAAGCTTCCTTGGATTCAAAATCGCGGGACATCTGCAGCGCGGCCTTGGCGTCGCTCGCGGCCAGGGTTTCGCCGCTGCTTTCGTTCACCCAGCCTTCACCGGGTCGCCAAACCAGAGCGGCCTCAACCGGACAGGCCAAGGCCCCCGCAAGGAGCAGGGCGGAAAAGACGCGCTTCATGCGTCTCAACCTATGGTCAGCAAGGTTGCAGGTCAAGGGTTCACATCCTCTTCTGGCAGGAGGGTTTAGCCAGCTTATCTCGCATGGCAATAAGGCCTGGGATCCGCACCCTGCTGCAAACCCTTTTGGAAAAGGGCCTTGCAGTTGCCGACTCATTCGGCATTTCAGACCATCCCGGTCGGCCTCCATGATCTTCCGAGTGTTTCACGGCGGGGTGCATCAATAGGTGTGGGGGCGTGTTTTTCCGTTCACAAGGACTGGGCCCGAGGGCGTTCATGGGCGCGTTGCCGGATGGAACGACTGCGACCGTCATGGAAGAGGTAAAGTTGGGCCAAGCCCCGGTGGGGTCCCAGATGGCGGAGGGCGAAGCGATGCAGATCGGCCATGCGGTTCAATCGTCGTCCCGGCCGGCGGTAGTGTTGCCGGATTAAACGGATCATCCAGACATCCAGTGGGAAGGCGTCGTAACGTCTTCCCGCATAAAGCAGGATGCAATGCGCCACCTTGTCGCCGACGCCGGGGAGTTCGCACAACTTCCGGGCCGCGACTTCGATGGGCATTCCGGCAGTGGAAGCAAAGTCAAAGCCCTTTTCCGTGAGGTGGGTGGCGGCACGGTGGAGGTGGCGGGCCCGGTAACCCAAACCGGCCGCGCGCAGGATGGATTCGGGGGCGGTGGCGATGGTGGCCGGTCCGGGGAAGGGGGCCCCCGGCCAGACTGGAATTCCCGGCGAATAGGCGGCGCGCAGGGCCCGGTGGATGCGGCGGATTTGAGGGATTTGTTTGAGGGACGAACAGATAAAATTGGCGGTGCATTCCCACCAGGGGTCCTGGATGCAGCGCAGACCGCGGCAGGCTTCTGCTGCCGCGCGGACCACCGGGTCTGCCGGTAGGAGTTCCATCCAGGAGGCCCAAGAATCATCGAGTGCGAAATACGACCGCACGACCCCAGGGTCTATGGTCCCCTCAATTTCCAGTTCATCTCCGCATTGCCGGATCAGGCATGGGATGCCGTGGATCCAGCCTTGCCATGTCCGGTCCGGAAGACATTCCCAACTGAATGTCTGGCCGCAATCCAGCGTGGCATGGAGGTCGAAGTCAGGGGCCTCGATCCGGAACATGGGCGAGATGCTGCACCCTTCCCTTGACTTCTGCCCAGCCCGTTTTAACAACCGAGAGTGGAGATCACGCGCCATTGGGCTGGATTGGGCTGTAGGATGGGGATTCCTCTCCTGCTGGCCGTCGTGTCGCTGGGGGCCCAAGAACCTGCGTCCGCGCCCTCCACGCCTCCGAGAGCCGAGCCTGTGGCGGACGATCTTCCGTTACCCATCCCCCAGTCGGCGGAAACCCAGCCACTCCCCGCGGTCAATCCGGAAGCCGGGCGGGATGGCCAGCCGACCGATCCTTCCCGTCCGATTGAGGTGCGCATTCTTTCACCACGCAGCCGGGAAATCATTCCCACCAGCACGGTGGATGTCTTCCTCCAAGTGGACAACTACCTTTTGGCCGAGGAGGGGAACCGCCTTCATGTCCTGGTGGATAACCAGCCCCCGCAGCCCTGGCACGACGTGGCCCGTCCCTTCCCATTGAAAAACCTGAACCAGGGCGGGCACACCGTGCGGGTCCTGGCGGTTCGCCCGGATGGCACATCCCTGCGGCAGCCGGGAGCCTTTGCCATGGTGCATTTTTTTGTCAAAAAGAAGGATTTCCAGAATTACACCGATCCCACGCTGCCTTTCCTCACCGTCAATCTTCCGGCGGGCGGGCCCGCTTCATTGGATGCCAACGAGCGTCTCTGTTTTGATTATTGGGTCCACAACGTGGACTTTTCTGGGGAACATGCGGTGAGGCTCCGTTACAAGCTGGACGTCTACGAGGGCACCCTGACCGAGCCCGGCCCGGTGCTCTGGGCCAACCTCCAGCCGGGACGCCACCGTTTGTTGGTCGAACTCTTCGATGCTGCGGGACAGCCGATCTTCGGGCCGTTCAACCGGGTGGAGCGTGAGTTCGAAATCCGCCAGATTTTGCGTGCCGTCCCCCTGCCGCCGGAGACACATCTGCCCCAGGTTCCGGGCGCCCCGCTTCCCTGAGCTTTGCTTCATCTGCCGCGGGGGAGAGCGATCGGGATACCGGATGATGGATTGGTTCAGCCTTCCGCCCGGCTTGCTTTCGCGCGGTGCTTCAGTTCAAGGTAGAGGTTGTAGAAGGCGATCAACATCGGGAAGAGGTTGTTGACGATCCCGACCGAGTCGTTTTGGCCGAAGACAAAATAACTGAGCAGCAGGAGGCTGCCCGAGATGCTCATGTACCAGAAAAGCAGCGGCAGCACGGGCCGCCCTTTGATTTTCGAGGCCCCCAACTGTACCACCCAGCGTCCGGCGAAAAGAAAGGTGCCGATGAATCCCACCAGCTTGCCCACCTTCAGGTTCCAAACCCAACCGAAGATGTGGATGTCCTTGATCTCGATGTTGTAGAAGGCCGTGACACTGTCAAAAAATGAAGCCGGGGAATCAATCATCCCGGTGAGGGTCCAAATCCCAGCGGATTTGTCGAGACATAAACCAACGCACGCCCAGCAAATCGCGCAGCCCGCGCCAGGCCCGGCCGGCCACGGTGTATTTCGAAACCCCCCGTGTGCGGTGCCGGTGGTTCACGGGGACTTCCACCACTTTCAGCCCGCAATTCACCAACAACGCGGGAATGAAGCGGTGCATGGCGTTGAAGGGCACGAGGTATTTCACATGTTCGCGCCGCAACGCCTTGAGGCTGCAGCCGGTGTCGCGGATGCCGTCACCCAGCACGGATTTGCGGATGTGGTTGGCGATTCTTGAGGCGAGGCGTTTGCTGAACGAATCCCTGCGCGTGCGGCGGTAGCCGCAGGCCACATCCCCATGGGCGAGTGCCGCGACAAGGGCATCAATGTCGGCGGGGTCATTCTGTCCGTCGCCATCCATCATGACACAGATCCCGCCCTTGGCACGGTGGAGCCCGTGGTAGAAGGCCGCGCTCTGGCCCAGGTTGCGCGGGAAGGAGAGCAGAACCACGCCGGGAAAGCCCCGTATTTTGTCAGCGGTGGTGTCGCGGCTTCCGTCGTCGACGGCAATCACCTCGGCCTCCGGTTGGCAGCGCAAGACTTCTTCCAGAACCGGGGCGACGTTTTCTTCCTCGTTGTAGAAGGGGATGATGATGGAAAGCTGGGGCATGGTCAGGGGTGGGCTGGGAGGCCGTATTCTTTGAGCAGGTAGATGCGGAAATTGCGGATGGACTGGCCGCTGTGGAGGACATCAAGGTTCTTGATCAGTTCGACCGCAGAAAAGCTTCGGCTCAGTCCTTCGGGAAACTCACGGCTGTCGGTCACGAAGAGCGCGGTTTCCATGGCGTAGCCGTCCGTGTAGTCCGGCCAGTAGCTGAACTGGTTGCGCCGTTTCGGGTCGTTGGGCAGGTAGACCATGGGATGGGACGGGTGGTAGAAGGAAATCAGGCTGGCGGTGGGGTATTTATTGGCGATCAGAAATGTAGCGCCATGCTGCTGTTGTAATGCGGCGACTTGGCGGGCCAGATCGGCGGAACCGCGGGCGCGGTCGAAGAGGCTGTCCAGGGGGCCGAAACCGGTGCGGCTGAGGGAAGCGGCATGGAAGAGCACGGTCACCAGGAGGGAGACGGCCAGAACCGCTTGCCCGGTCCTGCGGGCGGCCGCCGAGCGGTCCATCCAGGGCTGGGCCACGGCGACGAGGAGGATGATGCCACTGATCCAGCTGGGGGCGGTCCAGTTGGCTTCGGCGGCATCGTTGAAACTGAGGAAGGTGTAGAACAGGATCAGTGGCAGGGTGAGGCAGAGCAGGAACGCGAGTTCCTTGCGGTGGGCCGTGACCAGGCCGCGACGGAAAGTCCAGACAACCGCGGCCACCAAGCCTGCCGCGAGAAAGGGACCCAGGACCAGGAACTGGCTGGCCAGAAATTGGAAGCATTCGCTGGGAGAAAAACGCCAGGGTCGGTTCAATTCACCCCGCTGCCAGAGGTGCTGGAAGGTGATCCAGTCGTGACGGGCGTTCCAGATCAGAACAGGGGCCAGACAGAGGAGAGCGACCCCGGTCATGATCCAGAAGCGTCGGCGGAAATGGGAGCGCAATTCAGGGAAGAGGCCGCAAAAGAGGGCAAAGCAGATCAGTTCGGCCACGTTGGTGTATTTGCAAAGCATGCCCAAACCGATCAGCAGGCCCGTGGCGGCCCATGGACCGTTGTTTGGGCTGTCCTTGGCGCGCCAAAACAACAAGGCGGAAGCGGTCCAAAAGAACACGCTCAGTGGGTCGATGGTCATCAGGATGCTGCCCACGGCATAGAGTGGGATGCCGAGCAGCGTGACCAGAACCCAGAAGGCCACTCGTTCCTGGAACAAACGGCGGGCCAGAAGGAAGGTCAGAAGGCCCGTGCCCGCAGAAAGCAGGACGGCGCAGAAGCGGATGCCGAATTCCGTATCGCCCCAAAGGCTGCGCCCGAGGGCGATGGTCCAGGCAATGCCGGGTCCTTTGCTGTAATAGCCGATGTCGAGATTCTTGGACCAGAGCCAATAGTAGGCCTCGTCGCCGACCAGTTCGATTTGGGTGGCATACCAGAAACGGAAAAGGGTGATGACGACGAGCAGCCATGCGGCTGCGTGGGCGTAGCTGTCGATCCTGGGTCGGACGAGGTTGAGGAAGGTCTTCCACCCGGCCACCTTGGGGTCTTCAGTGGAGGAGGTGGGGATGTCGGGCATAGGTTTTGGGCAGTAAACGGGGCGCCCCTTTGTGCCAGAGCCAGCAGGCAGCGCAACAAATTAACCCGGTGTAAGCACAGGCCACCAGAGCGGAGACAAGCACATCACTGGGGTAGTGGTCCCCGGAATAAATACGGGAATAGCCCATGGCCGCGGCCCAGATCCAGGCCAGCGCCCCCCATCGTCCGTAGAGCAGGGTGAGCAGAAGGGCGAGGGCGACATTGTTGCAGGTGTGACCTGAGGTCATGGAGCGTCCGTTTTTGACCGGGCCGGGTTCGGACCATTGCACCCGGTAGGTGGTGGGGGAAGTCAGCTTGACCCGGCGTACGTTTTCCAGGGTTTGGTGGGGACGCGGGCGGTTGACGGTGGTCTTGATGGCCCAGTTGATGCCGGCGTCCCCGATGAGCAGGCAAAGAATCATCAGGACCAGAAAAACCCGGCCCTTGAATCCGCCCCAAACCGCCACGGCAATCACCGTCGGAGCCAACAACCAGATCATGGTATCCGTGTCCGCAATGAGGCTGAGGACATAATCCAGAATGGGATGGGTCGCCGTGGTGTTGATCCAACGGAGGACAGCGATGTCGATTTGATACAGAAAGTCCAAGCATCAAGAATCCATCACGGGGAAGGGTGAGGCAAGCATGTCTGTAGGCCATTTCGGTTGGGGGTAGCCGCTTGGCTGTCTACGGGTTCTGGACGCTGGTTACTGGGGAAACACCCACACCCGGTAAACCGGCAGCCCCAGGGTTCTGGGGTCTTTACCGCCTGGAATGAAGGGTTCCACCGACCATGAAAGCGTTTGCAGGGCCCCGGGTTGGATAAGCTTTTGGGCAACACCCAGGGCCACGCCGGGCTGGGTCCATGGGTTTTTTTGTGCGGAAAGTGTACGGCCATTCAGGCGGAAGACGGGATGTCGCCGCCAAACGTGCCGGCTTCGGCAGCATTCGGGGAATTCCCAGATCAATAGACAGTCTTTTTCAGGCAGTTGCAGTTGGATCGAGCCCTCCACCTTTGACCACATGAACGTTTGGCTGAGCACGGATTCCGCAGCATGGAGGCCGGTGGTGCCGTGTTTGCAAAGTACGGCCAGGTCTTTTTTTTCCAGAGGGGGGCTTCCGGACAACCGGCAAATCCCGCACAGAAGGAAATCGCAGAGCTTGAGCTTGGTCCAAACGAGGGCGGCGAGGAGCCTGTCCAGCAGAAAGCCCCCCAGGGACCCGTCGTAATGGTGTGCCAGTCGGACATAATCGGGGAAGCCGAGGGCAAGATCCCAGGCTGAACGTCCCTGTTTGGCTCTTACGTAGTGGCACAAAAGAGTGAGGGAACGGTGGAGAAAGGTTTGTTCGGTGGTTTCCTTGCGTCCGGCAAGGAAGTACTCGAGGTGGCCGACCCATCCCACCGGACTCCGGGCAAGCTGGCGCATCACATGCCCGGGAATGCTTTCATCAAACTGTTCGGCCAGGAAGGCCAGTGTGTGGCGGACGGGAAGGGTGAGGCTGAATTTACCGGTTTGCTCCAGGAGACGGTCCCAATCCATTCGGGTCGAAGACCGGCGCAGGATGAAACAGGCGTCCACCAACCACTGTAGGGAAGAACTAGGGGAGTAATGGGTGCCGTGTTCGCAGGCGTGCAGGAATTGGTCTGCGGGACAGAGGATTTTGGTCGGGGCTCCTTCAAAACGATGGTCGACTGCTGCCGCCCATAGTTCGGCATCCCTTTCGGCGCTACAGTGCGAACGAAAAACATGCCAGTGGAGATCAAGTTCGCCAAACTGGGGGTGGAGAAAGGAACAGGCGTGGAGGTTTGCGATGATGGCATCCGGGTCGAAGTGTTGGGCGGTCCATTTCCGCTCTTGCAGGAGCCGGACGACTTTGGGGGCATCGGCGACGGGAACGAGTAAATCCAAATCGTGCATGGGGCGGGTGGTCGGGTCCTGGTAGACCGACTGGCAAAGGGCCGCGCCCTTGAGGAGGAGGGTGGGGATCGAAGCCTGGTTGAAGGCCCGGATCAAATCCGCCTTGCCGCGGAAGGCCAGTTTGTTCTTGGTCCATTGGTAACGGTAGATGCCTTTGATTCGGCCCATATCGGGGTCGTCGATCCGCAGGGAAACCAACCGGTTGTAGGCCAGGCTCATGATGCGAAAGGAGGCATGGTCGAGGTCGTCGAGATTGACCCGCCTCTTCCATTGGACCCAGGTCCGTTTTGCGGCAGCGGGATCCTTTTGCAGGCACAAATGCAGCAGGAGCATTTGGTCGGGATCGGGCCAAAAACGTTTTTGCGACATAGGGTTGCGAGGCCGGGTCAGGATGCGGGAAGCTGTCCGCGACGGCGGTCCAAGATGGTCTTGAGGACACGGGTGTACTGACGGTTCATGTGTGCGCGGTCCCTTACAGTATTATGCAAATGGACCCGGCGTTTACAAAGCAACTGCGGAAGAACAAAGTTGGTGCAACCCATCTCTTGGGCCCGGCTGAACCATTCGACGAATTCCGTGACCCGCTCTTTCGGATCGAAAGGCCCGACTTTTTCGAAGGTATCTTTGCGGAGCATCAGGCAGCTGCTGTAAATACTTGGTTGGATCGTGGTGTCCACTTTCAGATCCAGGCTGTGAAGGAGTTCCGGACTGATGAAGGACTGTCTGTGACCGAAGACCAGATCCGTTGCTGGATGGGTTCCGAGGTGCC
The DNA here is from genome assembly GCA_033875315.1 of Candidatus Methylacidiphilales bacterium. Classification (NCBI taxonomy): domain Bacteria; kingdom Pseudomonadati; phylum Verrucomicrobiota; class Methylacidiphilae; order Methylacidiphilales; species Methylacidiphilales bacterium. The sequence goes on along the minus strand of JANRJG010000041.1, from coordinate 45,174 downwards.
GGATCTGCCATTCCAACTTTTCCGGGAGCCACAGATCGTCGCTGTCCAAAAAAGCCAGCCAGGGACCGCGGGCGGATTCCACTCCCCAATTTCGCGCCGGACCCGCGCCCTGGTTCTTCTGGGACAGACAGCGCACGATCCCGCCAAATGAACGGGCCACGGCCGCCGTGCCGTCGGTCGAGCCGTCGTCCACCACGATGATTTCCCCCGGGGGAAGGGTTTGCTCCAAGGCGCTGCGGATGGCTTCCCCGAGGTATTGTTCCCGGTTGAAGGCCGGAATGATGACGGAGATGGGTGCTTCGGTGGGTGTCATCGTGTTGGAAGTAAACACATCTTCAGGAAAGAGATTGGCCGTAGCAACGGAGCAAATGATCCAGCGAGTAACGGTTCCGGTGCAAGCATCTCCCGCCCTCGACAAGGCGTTGGGCGAGTTCCGGTTGATCCAGTAGTTGGAGGCAGGCTTGGGCAAAGGTTTCTGGTTGGTCGCGTAGCAGGATGTTATCCCCGTCGGTTACATCCAGTCCCTCGGCCCCGATGGAGGTGGAGACCACCGGACGCCCGTATACGAACGACTCGAGGATCTTGAGACGGGTTCCGGTCCCGGCCCGGAGTGGGACGACGACGAGGGAGGCCTGGGCATAGTAGGGTTCCAAAAATTCCTGAAAACCCATCAGGGAAACGCCCGGTTCCTCGCCCACCTCCCGGAGACCGGGAGGGCAGCCGAATCCCACAATCCGGAAAAGGATCGAATCACCCAGGACACGTCGGATGAGGGGAAAAATGTCCCGGCAAAAGTAACGCACCGCATCCTCGTTCGGGTAGTAGGACAGGGTTCCGACGAATAAGATTTCCCTGGGCTTGTCCGCGGGGGAGCCGGTCAATGCGGTGCGATCGGGAAAGACATTGGGCATAACCTCGATCCCTCCCTGCGGCCGGACCCGGCGGGCATCCCGGGCCTCCTCCTCGGATGAAACAAAGACTTTTTCAAAACGTGGAATGACTTTGTTTTCAATGACCCGGATGACGGCATTGGCCCGGCACTGTTCCGGATCCAGGCGGATGCCCCTGGCTTGTGATTTGAGTTGTTCGATTTGCTGATTCCGGCGGAAAGTGGATTCATCGAGGTCCAGCCACGCTCCGGGAAACTGGTCCAGCGAGCCTTCCAGAAGGAAGAACGATTCCATCCGGAATACGAAGAGTTTATCCAGGTTGTTCTGTTGGTAAAAATCTTGGATGGCTGCGGCGACGTGGCCCGTTTGGCAATCCAAATGAGGGAACTTTGCCCAATCGGCCAAGTATTCGACGGGGTGCCATGCTTGCCTGGTAGCTTCACCAGGGACCAAACGCACGTAAAGGATCTTATGGCAGAAGGCCTCCAACTCCGGGTCGGTCGGGCCCGGAAGACGGTCGTAGTGGTTGGCCGCCAAAAGAAAAACATCGTCACGGGAGGCGAGCATGCGGACAAGTGCGGCGGCACGGATCTGCGTGCCCGAGCCGTTAAACGACGGGTAGAGGTAGGAGAGAAACAGGATGCGCCGGCGGGGCATTTGTGGGTCAAGCTTCATGGAGTAATGTTTGCAGTAGGGTAAAAGTCTGTTCTGCGTTTCCACCCAATTCCAGTCGGTATGCGGGCAACCGGCTGAGAGCCTTCAGCATGATTTTTTCTCCCAGGTTGTCGGATGTGGGCACTTCGTGCACCGACCAGGGGATGAGGGCCTTCATGGCTTCCAGACGGGTGGCTTGGAGGAGGCGGCTGGTTGATTCCCCGGTGATGGTGGGAATGACGATGGCCTTGAGCGGAGCGGAAGGGAGCAGTCGTTCGGGGAACACCCGGTTGACATGGAAAAAGTGTTTTTTTTCCGTTCCTTCGATGAAGGATTGCAGGGGCAAGCCGGAGGGTACGCGGGAAAGGCTGTCGTCGCGCAACTTGGCCACATTGTAAATGCTCCAAGACCGCGGCGGATCGTCCTGGGAAATCACACAGAGGTCGTCGGACTGGAAGCCCATGCCCTGTAGGAGGCACTGGACGGCGAGGGTGGATTTTCCGGAGCGCGGGGGACCGGCCAAAAGCAGGCTCCCGTGGGGGTGGCCGACCGCCGCTGCATGGACGATCTGCCGTCCGCGGAGGTTGAGCGCGGTGTTGAAAATCTGGCGCAGAGGTGCGGCTTTTTCATACATCGGCAATTGGGCGGCATCGAGATAACAGGCGTAACCCTCCCCCTCCCGGTCGATGAACATCAGGGTTTCCATCCATCCGTGGTAAAAAGTCCGGTAGCGCTGGTCGCTGACCGTGAAGAGGCAGTTGTGCCGCTGGCCGGTTAGCATAACCGGTGTGGGCAGGGGCATGGTGCCGCCCGTGGAGGCATCTTCCCAACACCGGATAGTCCAGTCTGCCGCTGGATCGTCCGCAGAGGTTGAGTGCGCCAGAGTGGGGAGAATGATTCCGGGGGTTTGGTCATCGGCAAATTCGAGGCGGAAAGTCACCCCGGCCACCCGCAGGGTGGTTGACGCCCGGCAACCCGTCTGTGCACGGGCTTCTTGAAAAGCCCCGGCGGCCTCTCGGTAGTAAGCTCCGGGAATGCCTTCAAAGACCTTGCTGAAACGGCGCCCCGGAGGATGAGTCCCGCTCATCCCGACGGATCAGCCGGAGCGGGCGGCCACCCCTTTTCATCCACCTCGTGAATCGGGTCCGAGAGAAGGAGTTGTTGCATGTCGTTGAACTTCTCGAAACGGGGTGCCAAGTATGGGCCGCCTCCCTTGGTCGGAAGCGAAGCCTCGTCACGCCGTGCCGGGGCCTCCACCTGATGGAGGATTTTTTCCGAGACCAGCCCCTTGATAAATTCTTCGATTTCCGCGATCTCATCCGGACTGAGGCCGGGGAAGGCATCCAGGATTTCCTCTTGGCTGGCCCCGGCATCCAGCCAGGACCAGACCATGGCACCGGCCGTGTTCAGGCTGTAGTAATTGCCGGTGTCGAAATGGATGATGATGGCCTCGCCATCGATGATTTCGTGGGCGATGTCCTTTTCAAATACCGCATAGTAGCGGGCGGCGTTGGCGGTCATTAACCTTGAAAATGATACAGATCCGAGGCAAGCACAATGTCAAAATCCGTCTCCGGGATTCTCGGGTATTGGTGATACGGAAGGGCCAAGGCACGGGGAAGGGGCGCTTGCGGAGCAGTCTTCTCATTTGCACTCTTTCCGGTATCGAGGGTATGTTTCTGGAAACGGATACTTCCACCAATCGAACATATCCCCCTCTCCGCACTCATGGGCTTTTTATCCAGAATCCGCCAGGCTTTGAGACGAAAGTTAGGCGGAAGAAGAATCGAGGGGATCTGTGCGGTTTCCGGACCGGACGATGTGCCCTACACCCAGTGTTGTGTGGCCAGTATCCGGCATTTTTATCCTGAAATCCCCATCTACCTGTTCAAGGACAGACGGCTGGGTGACTATGACACGAGCGAATTGGAGTCCGCCTGTCGGGTGGAGTTGTGGCCCACCGATCGGGAAGCTTACGGTTGGGGTTGGGCCAAATTGGAAATCCTTTCCAGCCAGCCAAGCAGGCGATTGCTCATTCTGGACAGTGACATTGTGCTGGCGGGTCCACTGTTGCGCTCCCTCGAGGTTTTCGAGGAGGATTTTGTGGTCGTTTTGGAGCGATTCACCCCGGAATCTCAAAGGGAGTTTTATTATGATTTGGCCAAGCTGCAGTTGATGGATCCGGATTGGGTCGAGTCCGGCATGAATTTCAACTCGGGACAATTCGTGGCCACGACCGGCCTGATGAACATGCGGGATTTTGATCCTTGGGTGGGCGATACGCCGGAGTGGCATTTGAAACAGCCGGAGGTGTTCAAATGCAATGACCAAGGCCTGCTCAATTACCTCCTGTCCAAATGGGAGAAGGAAGGCAGGCTGACCTTGCGACGCCATTCGTTCATGCAGTGGGCGAATGGAAACGATTTGCCGCACCTAACTCCTGAGTCGATGGCGCAGTCCTCCCTCCACCGAGTATTGGTCCATTGGGCGGGGACAAAAAGTGTGGATTTCAGCACGATGCCGAATGGACGGCTGCTCGAATTCTACCGTGGGATTTACCAAGGCATGGTGGCCCAATATCGCAAACGGATGCCGCAGCCAGTCGCATCTTGAATAAAATCCGCCCATGAAGTCCATCGATCGGATCATCGTCTTGTGTTGTAAGCGCGATTTCTGGCTGACCCGGATCTGTGTCGCCAGCATCCGGTATTGGTATCCGGAGATTCCCATTGGGATCATCAAGGATGTCTCTTTGGGAGATTTTGACACCCGGGAAATGGAAGGCTACTGGGATGTATCCGTGGCGGCTGTGCCTGATCCGCCCCGGGGTTACTTCACCAAGCTGGAGGCCTTTTATTTCCCCGGCCGTGAACGGATTCTGCTCTTGGACTCGGACATCATTTTCCTCGGCCGGGTTTTGGAAAAGCTGGAGCGGCATGATGAGGATTTCGTCGTCAACTGGGGGGGCACGAAACCTTTGTCCGCGGAAAAGAAAAAACAATACGCGCTTGATGGTTATTACAATCCGGAAAAGCTGCGAAACGTGTTGCCCGACTTTGAGCTTCCCGATTTTTTCTTCAATGCCGGCCAGATGGTCTTGACCTCATCCCTCCTGGTGAGGGGGGAAGTTGAAACTTGGCTCATGGGAACCCCGCCCTTGCAGACGGCCCGGTTTCCCGAGGCCCTGACCCATCTCGACCAAAGCCTTCTCAATCTTCTCCTCGTGCAAATGCAACGCAGGGGGGAATGCACGTTGGGTTTGTGCGACTTTGTCCGCTGGTCGATCCACCGGGAGATGGTTTGGGACATTGAACTGGACCGGATTCGGAATCGCCAGGGTTACCCCGCTTTGATCCACTGGGCGGGGGTCAAAACCTTCCACAAAAGCGGCTTTATCCGGGGCGATTTATTGGGTTTTTATGAGGACCTTTATTATGGCCGCATTTCTTCCGGTGAGTTGAAGCGGAACATCCGCTTGATACGACGGGCCCGTGGCGGAAGTATTTCCCGGAGCGCAAGGATCATGGCGCTCCTGCACAAGAAAATAGACTTTCGGAAGTTGCTCGAAAATGAGCGCAGGCCGACCCGGGAAGCCAATCCCTTTGCCTTCGTGGTTTCTGAGAAATGAGTGAGGCGCTTACCGGCGGCCTCTCCGACCACTGCTTCTTTCGTCGCGCTTGGCTTCCGTGCCGCCCGCCAGCTTGAAATCGATCTGGTGGCGCTGGGTGTCGATCTTTTCCACTTGGACGTTGAGGCGATCCCCCACTTTGAAGGATTTTTTGCTCCGGTTGCCGATGATGCGGCGCTGGCGCTCGTCGTAGTTGAAGAAATCCGATCCCAGGCTGGAGATGTGGATCAGGCCGCTGACGAGGAAGTCGGGCACCTCGACGAAGAGACCGAAGTTCTGCACGTCGACGACCACCGCCGGGAAGGACTGGGGTGTGCCACTGGTCAGTTGGCGTTGGAAGAATTCCAGCTTCTTGATGCGCACCGTGTCCTGCTCGGCTTCGGCGGCGTTGCGTTCGGTGGCGGAGATGCGCGCGGCCACTTCCTCCAATTCCCCGGCTTTGTATTTCGGACGCTCGGATGGCTTGAGCAGCGATCGGTGGACCACCAGATCGGCGTAGCGGCGGATGGGCGAGGTGAAGTGGGTGTAGTTGGTTTTGGCCAGGCCGTAGTGGCCCAGGGGTTGGCTGCGGTAGCAGGCGCGTTTGAGCGACTTGAGCAGGGAGATTTTCAACGCGTAGGAGGCGGGGGAAGCGGCGATGGCTTTGGAGGCGCGCTGCATTTCATGGCGCTTGGTCAGGTCGCCGACTTTGATGCCCTGGATGAGCAGGGTCTGGCGCAATTCGGCCAGTTTTTCCGGCTCCGGGGCTTCATGCACGCGGTAGAGGGCGGGGATGTGTTTGTTTTTCAATGTGCGCGCCACCACCTCGTTGGCCAGCAGCATGAATTCCTCGATCAACTGGTGGGAGATGTCATGTTCGACTTTTTCCAGCGCGACGGGCACGCCCTGGTCGTTCAAGCGGACCTTGACCTCCGGCATGTCGAGGTCGAGCGATCCGTTGTTCATCCGGTTCTTGCGCAGGTTGGAGGCCAGGGCCCAGGCTTGGTGCAGGTCGCGGTCCATGTCATCGCGCGGCTGGTCCTGGAGCCGGGCGAAGGCCTCTTGATAGGTGAAACGGCGTTGCGAGTGGATGAGGGTGCGGGCGATGCGTTCTTCGACCACCCGGCCGGTTTCGGTGAGGGTGACGATGACGGAGTGGGTCAGGCGGTCAACGTGGGGAAGGAGGGAGCAGAGGCCGTTGGACAATTCTTCCGGGAGCATGGGGATGACCTGGTTGACCAGATAGACGCTGTTGCCGCGCTTGGAGGCTTCTTCATCGAGGGCCCCTCCTGCCCGGACGTAGTAGGAGACGTCGGCAATGTGGATGCCGACCTCCCATTTGCCTTTGCCCGCGGGACGGATGTGGATGGCATCGTCAAAATCCCTGGCCGTGTCGGGATCGATGGTGAAGACGCGCTCGCCCCGCAGGTCGAGGCGCGGTCCGGGGTCGAAGGCGTGTCCCTGCGGGTCCAGGCTGAACTGCGCCACTTCGGCCAGGGCGGCCGAGGGGAATTCCGTCGGCAATTCGTATTTGCGGATGACGCTCAGGATATCGACGTTGGGATCGCCGGGTTTTCCCAGCACTTCGACGATGGTGCCCTCTGGATTGAGGTGTCGGTCCTTCCAGTCCTCGGGGCGCACCACCACCTTGTCGCCAAGTACAGGTTTGGGGTCGAGGGGTGAATCCGCGGGGTCGGTGACGTAGATGTTTTGCAGGTGTCGTGGATCGTCGGGGACGACATGGAAGAAGCGTCCGCCGGATTGGAGGGTGCCGACCAGGGAGGCCCGCCGCCGCTTGACCACCCGGATGACGCGAGCGTGCACCCGCTCGCGGAAGCGTCCGGCCTGGGATGGGATCTTTTGGGCCACCACCAGATCCTGGTGCAAGGCGGTCCCGGTTTCCTCGGCCGGGATGTAGGCGTCGTCATCACCGGTCTCACTCAGCAGGAAGGCGAAGCCCTTGGGGTTGAAACTGATCACCCCGGTGAGCAATTCGGCTTTTTCGGGCACAATCCAACGGTCGCCGCGCACGCGGATGATTTTGCCGGAATCGGCCAGTTCGCGGAGGGTCTGGGCGAGTTCGTCGCGGGCCGGTCCGGAAAGTTTGAGTTTACGGGCGATGCCGTCTTCGTTTATTGGTTGGTAGTCCGGGTGACCGAGGGTCCTCAGCACTTTGGGTGCAAGGGGGGAGGTTGCAGGCATGGACAAAGCTAAACACCACCCGAACGGATGAACATTCTTTTCGCCACCAGTGAACTGACCCCCCTGGCCAAGACCGGCGGGCTGGGCGATGTGTTGGCCGCACTGCCCGCCCGTCTGCGCGATAACGGGCACAGTGTTTCGGTGGTTCTGCCCGGCTACCGGGCCGTTTTCGATTCCCTGCCGGAGGTCCGTGATACCGGTCTGCGGCTCACCGTCCCCTTGGGACCGGGCCGGGCCACGGCCAGGATTTTAGAGGGACGGACTCGTGAGGGAGTGAAGCTGTTGCTGGTGGGCAAGGATGAATTTTTCGACCGCCGCGGGCTTTACGGGAACAGTGAGGGGGATTACACCGACAATGCCCACCGCTTCATTTTTTTTAGCAAGGTGGTGGTGGAACTGGCGGGGCATCTGCGCCCCCGCCCCGAGGTCCTGCACCTCAACGACTGGCAGACCGCCTTCGCCGCCGCGGTGGTGCGGCAGAAACGGCCCTCCCTGCGCACCGTCCTGACCATCCACAACCTGGCCTATCAGGGCGTCTTTGCCCCCTGGGATTTCGACCTGACCAACCTGCCCGGTGATTGGTTTCATCCGGGCGGGATGGAGTTTTACGGGCGGCTCAACCTGCTCAAGGCCGGCCTGGTTCACGCCGACGCCCTCACCACCGTCAGTCCCTCCTACGCGACGGAGATCCAGACCCCGGAATTCGGATGCGGGCTGGAGGGGGTCCTCCGTGGGCGGTCGCAGGATCTGAATGGCATTCTCAATGGCATCGACGAGGCGGCATGGAACCCGGCCACGGATGCCTTCCTCCGTGAAACGTACGGGCCCGGGGATTGGGAGGCGAAGAAAGCCTGCCGTGCGCGCTTGCTCAAGGCGGTCGGTTTGGATGCGGAACGCGTGACCGGCCCGGTCTTCGCCTGCATCAGCCGGCTCGTCCCGCAAAAAGGATTGGACCTGGTGGCGAAAGTGGCCCCCGAATTGGCCGCGCAGGGCGGCGCCCTCGTCGTGCTCGGTTCCGGTCTGCCCCAGTTGGAAAAGAAATTCCTCGCCCTGGCCGCGGAACACCCGGAGTCTTTGGCGGTGGAAATCGGTTTCAACGAAAAGCTGGCCCATCGCATCGAGGCCGGGGCGGATTTTTTCCTCATGCCCTCCCGCTTCGAACCCTGCGGGCTCAACCAAATGTACAGCCAGCGTTACGGCACCATTCCGATCGTACACCGCACCGGCGGGCTCGCCGATTCGGTCGAGGACTGGCGGCCACGCAAGAAATCCGGGACCGGCATTGTTTTTGCTCCCTGCACAACGGCGGCCCTTTCCAAGGCCATCCGCCGGGCCTTCCTGGTTTACGGCGATCCGGTAGCCTGGGACCTCATCCGTCGCCGGGCGATGGCCAGGGATTTTTCCTGGTCCGCCGCCGCGAAGTCCTATGAACAGATTTACCGCCGTGTCTGCGGCTTGGAAAGCGAAGCCTCCACCCCCAACAACCCACTCAACACGGAAAACCCATGACCCCGATGCCTGAAATCCGCAAAGACCCGGTCGTCGGCCGCTGGGTCGTCTTCTGTCCCGAGCGTCTCCACCGACCGATGGACTATGCCTTCACCCGGCCCCATCCCGAGGCCGCCACCGAGGACCCTTTCCTGGCAGGCAATGAGTCCTTCACCCCCCCGGAGGTTTATGCCGTGCGGGAGAACGGCGGCGGCCCCGACACCCCCGGATGGAGCGTCCGTGTCGTCCCCAACCGCTTCCCCGCCCTGCGCGTGGAGGGAGAACTCAACAAGGAAGCGGTCGGATTTTACGACCGCATGAACGGCATCGGAGCCCACGAGGTCGTGGTCGAGACCCCGTTCCCTGACAAAGAATTGGACGAACTAGAGCTGGCCCAGATGGTCCATGTCCTCAAGGCCTGGCGGGCCCGAATGCAGGACCTGATGAAGGACGGACGATTCCGCTACCTCATGGTTTTCAAGAATGTCGGCCCGTTGGCCGGAGCCTCGCAGACCCACGCCCATTCCCAGATCATCGCCCTGCCGGTCACCCCCATTGTACTCAAGGAAAAACTGACGGCGGCGAGGGAATACTTCCTGGCCAAGGACCGCAACCTGTTCGAGGACATCCTGCGCAATGAACTCAAGGCACGCGACCGCATGGTCTGTGAAAATGCGGGCTTCGGCGTATTCTGCCCGTTCGCCAGCCGCTTTTCCTTTGAGACCTGCATCATGCCGCGCCAGCAGCAGGCGGATTTCCACCGCGTGGGCGACCACGACCTGGTCCTGTTGGCGGACGCGCTCAAGCGTGTGCTGACGGCCTACCGTCTCGGCCTGGACCGCCCCAATTACAACTTGGTCCTCCACACCGCCCCCCTGCGTTCGCCTCGGCCCGGCCACTGGCAGACCCTGGACTTTGATTTCCGCTGGCACATCGAGATCCTGCCGCGGCTGACCGGTGTGGCGGGTTTCGAGTTCGGCACCGGCTTTTACATCAATCCGGTTCTGCCCGAGGGTGCGGCCCAATTCCTGCGCGGGATCAAGGGGGAGGGCTGACGCGATGGCCGGGCCGCTCCAGGTGGTGTTCCTCTGGCACATGCACCAGCCGTACTACGTCAATCCCTTGACGAAGACGGCCATGATGCCCTGGGTCCGCCTGCATGCGGCCAAGGGTTACCTCGACATGATCGAAATGGCCCGCCGCTATCCCGCTTTGCGGACCAATTTCAACTTCACCCCCGTCCTGGTCCAGCAGTTGCAGGAGCTGGCCTCCGGAAGCGTGTCCGACCTCTGGGAACAATGGTCGCGCAAGCCCGCGGCCGAACTGGATCTGACCGACCGCTGCCGCCTGCTCGAGCATTTCTTCAAAATACACTGGGCCAACCTGATCGACCCCTTCCCGCGTTACCGGGAATTGCTGGAGTTGCGCGGACGCGATTGGAACCATGACAGCCTGTCCGGCGCGGCCCGCCTCTTCTCCAGCCAGGATCTGCTCGATCTCCAGACCTGGTACAACCTGAACTGGTGCGGTTTCAGCGCCTTTCGCCTTTACCCGGAACTGGAGGAACTCCGCCGCAAGGGCCGCGGGTTCACCGAGGAGGAGAAAAACCGCGTCCTCGACATCCATTATGAGATCGTCCGCACCGTCCTCAGCCGTTACCGCGAGGCCCAGGACCAGGGGGCGGTGGAAATCACGACCACGCCGTTCTTCCATCCCATCATGCCCGTGGTCTACGACAACCGCATCGCCGCCCGCGCCATGCCGGGGCGGGAATTTCCCGCGCCCTACGGGGCCCCGGAGGATGTCCGGGCCCATCTCCGCCTGGCCCAGGAACTCCACGCCAGCACCTTCGGAAGGCCCGCCCGCGGCATGTGGCCCAGTGAGGGTTCAGTCGCCCCGGAGATCCTCCCCCTGATGCAGGAGGCCGGGATCGAGTACTTTTGCACCGATGAGGACATCCTGTTCCGCAGCCTTTCCGGGGACCCGGCATGGGCTGGCAAAACCGTCGACCACCTCGAACTCTTCCAACCCTGGGCTTGTCGCCATGAAGGAGCAAGGGTAAGGGCCCTTTTCCGCGAGCGCCCGCTTTCAGATTTCATCGGTTTCAATGCCGCCCGCAACTCGGCCGCACAGGCGGCTGGTTTCGTGGTCCACCACCTCGAGCACATCGCCGGGGTGGCCGCCACCCGCCAGCCGGTGGCCCTCCTGGCCCTTGATGGCGAAAACGCCTGGGAGGCTTTCCCTGATGGCGGGGAGCGGTTTCTCGCGCTGCTTTATGAGGGTGTTCTCGCCAGTGAACGGCTCAACACCTGCCTGCTGGGCGGGGTCATGGATGCCTCCGCCGGAGAGCCGGAAATCACCCGCCTGCACAGTGGCTCATGGATCGGGGGGAACTTTGACATCTGGATCGGCGATCCCGAGGAAAACAACGCCTGGGACCTGGTGGCCCAAACGCGCGAGTTCCTCCTGCGCCACCAGCGCGAGCACGCCCTGGACCCGGCGGTGGCGGATCGCGCCTGGCTGGAGATCTATGCCGCCGAGGGCAGCGATTGGTTCTGGTGGTACGGACCGGATTTCCAGAATGATTCGGACATGCTCTTCGACGAGCTTTTCCGTTTGCACCTGCAGAATGTCTACCTCCTGCTGGGGTGTCCGCCTCCGCAGTATCTCGAGGTGCCGGTGCGCCAACGCGGACGTCCCGCCGGGTTCACCCGTCCGACGGCCTTCATTTCCCCCCGCATCGACGGCTGGGCCCTGGGTTATTTTGACTGGCTGGGCAGTGGTCGCGTCCTGGTGCACCAACAACAGACGGCCATGTTCCAGGCGGACCGCATGGTTTCCGACATCCACTACGGGTTCGACCGGGGGCGGTTCTACCTCCGGGTCGACTTTGGTGCGGGGCAACCCGATGAGATCATGGCGGTCTTCTGTCGTCCGTGCCACGCCCGGGCCCGGGTCCTGCGGGACGGAGGCGGGTCGTGGGAAGCCAGCCCGGATGGAGTCCATTTCGAGGTGAGGAAGGAAGGAATGGTTGAGGTCGGTTGGGGGGACCGGATGGAATTGTCCATCGGCCTCAACGCGATCGGATTGGAAGACCGGGGTGAAAAAGTCGCCTTTTTTGTCCAGATTTGGAAAGACGGCGTGGAAAAGGAACGCTACCCCGAACGGGGCTTCATTGAATTTGAAGGACCCAGTCCGGGTTTCACCCTGAACCATTGGTTCATCTGATTGCACGCCATGGCCTCGCGTATTGTCACCCTCCATCTGGCCCTGCACCACCACCAACCCTTCGGCAACCTGCCCGGGGTCCTGGAGGATTGCTGCCGTCATGGATACCTTCCGTTGCTGCGTTTGCTCGAAGAGGCCTCCCCCCTGAAGTTCAATCTTTCCTACTCGGGCCCCCTTCTCCTTTATCTGGCGGAAAACTTCCCAGAGTACCTGGAAATCCTCCAGCGAATGGCCGGTGAAGGGCGGGTCGAGATCCTGGCCACTGGATTCTACGAGCCGATCCTGGCCGACCTGGAAGACGACGACCGCCTTGGCCAGCTGGCCCTCACACGGGATTGGTGGAGCGCCCGCGGCCTGCGGCCTGCCGGGCTTTGGTTGGCGGAGGGAGTTTGGGCCACCGATCTGCCCCGCACCCTTGCCCAAGCCGGACTGGCCTACACCGTGGTCACCCGCGATCGCCTCCTCCAGGCCGGGGTTCCGGGCGGCGCACTCCATGGCCATCTCGTCACCGAGCATATGGGCGACTGCTGCCGCCTCTTCCCCAACGACGATACTTTGTTGCGGATGATCCCCTTTGCACCGGCGGATGAGTTGTTCGCCTTCCTCCGTCGCATGGCCAACCGGGGCGACATCGCCCTGACCTGTGCCGACCAGGCCGAGCGTTGGTCGGTTTGGCCGGGAAGCCGCGAGCGGTTGCTCGACTCCGGCCATCTGCGCCAGCTCCTGGCCCGTTTCTGCGAACAGGCCGACTGGATCCGTCTCGGTTTCTTCTCCGAGACACTCGCCGCCAACCCGCCCACCGGGCATTGCTACCTGCCCCCGGGGGTGTCGAAGGAATTGGGGGTGTGGTCATTGCCGGATGAAACCCGCCTGGCTTTCCAACAGGCACGGCAGAATCTGCAGGCCCGCTTCGATGCCGACCAATTCCTGCCTTATTTCCGCGCCGGTTCATGGGCGGGTTTCCGTGCCCGCTACCTGGAATCCAATTTGATGCATAAAAAGGGGTTATGGTTGAAGCGGCGGCTGCCCTCTGACCATCCCCACCGGGCCGAGATCCAGCGGCACCTGCACGAGGCCCAGTGCAATACCGCCTATTGGTACGGCACCAGCGGGGGGATTTATTCGCCCCATCTGCGCGAGGCCGTTTGGCGAAGCCTCCTTTCCGCGCAGTCCCTGGCCCTGCAGGGACAGCCCGCGCAAATCGTGGTGGCGGATTCCGATGCCGATGGTTCACCCGAAGTTTTGTTGGAAAGCCCCACCACCGCATTGGCCTGGTCTTCCGCCCGGGGCGGGGCGTTGTTCGAATGGAGCCACCTCGGCACCGGTTTCAATCTCTGCAACACCATGACCCGCTACCGCGAGTCCGGTCCCGGGCCGGCTCCGGAGGGCGGTGCCGCGGCCGTGGTCGACCCATGGACCCGTCACGCCTTCCAGGAAATCTTCTTCCGCAAACAAACCACCGTCGAGGAACTCGCCACCGGACGGGCCACGGAATTGGGCGATTTCATCGGCCAACCTTTCGAATGCTTGCAGGAAAAAACAGCCGATGGAGGCCATCTGGTGGTGTTCCTGCGTCGCGGCTCGGTCAAAATGACCGCCCCCGTGCCGGTGAAGATGCAGAAGTCCTTCCTTTGGCATCCGGAGCGGCCGGATGAACTGCGCATCGCTTACCGGTTGGAAAACCAGGGCAAGCTGTCCGTGCAGGCCGTCCTTGGTGTCCAGGTCAACCTGGCCCTGCCCGGCGGGGATGAACACATGCAGTGGGTGGTTGGGGAGCAGGTGTATGCCGCCGGGCATTCCTGGTATGAGGGGGCGGCCACGGTCTGGCGGGCCCGTTCGGTCCCCGGGACCCCATCCTTTCATTTCCAGGCCGATCGTCCGTTGTTGCTTTGGTCCTATCCCGTGGTCTGTAATTCCGCGGAAGGAACCACCCCCATCCGCCAGGGCAGTGCCGTGGTGTCCGGCATCCCGCTCCACTTGGCGCCCGGGGAAGCCGACACCGTGACCTTCTGCGCGCGCTGGTCGGTCGTTTGATCCCGCTCCTGCGGCACTGAAGGCGCTGAATTTCGGGTTTGCCGAAGCCCGGGGCTGTTCTAGTGTGATAACTCTATGAAAACCGCCCTGCCTGTCCTATCGCGAATCCTGCTCGGGGTCCTGCCCTTGGCCTGGGTGGGGTGCTCCAGTTCCGGTACCGGTTATGCGGACGCTTCGCAAACCGCCCCCTACACGGAGCCCGCCCCGCTCGATCCCAACGCCATGCCTTCTCCAACCGCTCCAACGGCACCCAACGCCCCGGCCAACAACGCTCCGCGCCGCACGGTCAGCAACGAGCCCAAGCCCTGGGAAAGTGGTGGAGCCAAACCAACGGCCAAGCAGGAATACCCGCTGGGCGAAAAAATCGCCGGCAAACCCGGATTGGTCAAGAGTCCCTATGCCCGCTACGCCGGTGAAGTCGACGTCAAAGGCATCGCCTCCGGCACCCAGGTCAAGTGCCCCTACACCGGGAAAATCTTCATCGTTCCCTGAGGCTTGAAAGTTTCCCTGCGGTGCCTCTGGAACACCACCGCCGGGGGGGATTCCTGATTCCCTTCCTTATTCCTTCCTACTAACTTATTTTTATGGACCCCATCCTCTCCATCCTTGAGGCCAATGCCCTGGCTTCGCCCGAGTCCATCGCCGTCCAACTCAAGATGACGGTCGACCAGGTGCGGGAAAGAATCCGCCATCTGGAAGAAGAAAAGGTCATCCTCGGCTACAAGGCCATTGTCAATGACGACAAGACCGGCCGCAAACTGGTCCAGGCGGTCATTGAAGTCCGCATTTCCCCGGAGCGCGATGGGGGCTTCGACCGTATCGCCTCCCGCATCTCCCGCTTCGACGAAGTCCAGTCCTGCCGTCTCATGAGCGGGGGTTATGACTTGTTGGTGGTCGTCGAGGGCGGGGATCTCCGAGCCGTGGCCAGTTTCGTCTCCCAGAAACTTTCCACCATCCAGGGGGTGCTTTCCACCGCCACCCATTTCCAGCTCAAGACCTACAAGGAAATGGGCACACTCTACCCCGAGGAGACCTTCGACGACCGCCTCAAGGTCACACCCTGAGCTGTTTCCACGGCTTCCGCGCCATGAAGACCCAGCAGAATACGCGCGACTACGTCGCCGAACATGTCCGCAAAATTCCGCGCTCCGGCATCCGGGATTTTTTCGAGATCGTGCAATCGATGTCGGATGTCATCTCGTTGGGCATCGGTGAGCCGGACTTTGTCACCCCTTGGCACATTCGTGAGGCCGCCATCTTTGCTCTGGAACGTGGACGCACCGGCTACACCTCTAACCTTGGGGCCCCCTCGCTCCGACGGGAAATTTCCCGTTACGTGCAGGAACACTTCGGGGTTCGTTACGACCCCACCTGCGAGATTTTGGTTTCCGTCGGGGTCTCCGAAGCCATCGACCTGGCCCTGAGGGCGGTTCTCAATCCCGGCGATGAGGTCGTCTACCACGAACCCTGTTATGTTTCCTACAGCCCGAGTATCGCGCTGGCCCACGGCAAGGCGGTGGCGGTATCGACCCGGGCGGAAGAGGGCTTTGTTCTCCGGGCGGATGATCTGGTCCGTGCCATCACCCCGCGGACCAAGGCGGTCATGCTCAACTTCCCCACCAACCCCACCGGCGGGACCCTTCCGCGCAGCGAGCAGGAAAAAATCGCCCGCGTCTGCATCGAGCACGATCTCATCGTTTTGACCGACGAGATCTACTCCGAGTTGACCTATGCCGGCGGGCACCAGTCCATCACCACGGTTCCCGGTATGCGCGAGCGTACCATCTTCCTCCACGGGTTCAGCAAAGCCTTTGCCATGACCGGATTCCGCATCGGCTACGCCTGCGCCCCCGCCGCCCTGACCGAGGCCATGATGCGCATCCACCAGTATTCCATGCTCTGTGCCTCCATCATCAGCCAGGAGGCGGCCCTCGAGGCCCTTAAAAACGGCATGCCGGCCATGGAAAAAATGCGCGACGAATACGAACGCCGCCGCAACTTCCTCGTCCACCACTTCAACGCCATGGGTTTGGACTGCCACGAACCCAAGGGCGCGTTCTATGTCTTCCCCTCGATCAAGCGCACCGGATTGACCAGCCGCGAATTCGCTCTCAAGTTGCTAGAAGATAAAAAAGTGGCGGTGGTTCCCGGGGATGCCTTCGGGCCCGGAGGTGCGGGGTATGTCCGCTGCAGTTACGCCACCGCCTACGACCAATTGGAAGTGGCCGTGGAACGCATCGGGGAGTTTGTCAAAGCTCTATGAACGCCATGATGGAAGCGCCGGTCATGATCGCGACCCTGGTGGGTCTGGAGATCGTTCTTTCGGCCGACAACGCCATCGTCCTCGGGGCCCTGGCCAACGGCCTGCCGCCGGACCAACGGCGCCGCGCCCTCTTCTATGGCATCCTGGGCGCCTTTGTCCTGCGCGGCCTGGCCATCCTCTCCGCCGCCTGGATCATCAAGTTTTGGTTCCTCCAAGTCCTCGGTGGCGGCTACCTCATCTGGCTAGGTCTCAACCATCTCACGGCACCTTCCGAAGGTTGTCCGGATGCCGGGGGTCGGCCCGTTCGCCAACGCGGATTCTGGGCCACCGTTCTGGTGATCGAGTTGACCGACCTGGCCTTCGCCGTGGACTCGGTCCTTGCCGCGGTCGCCCTGACCAGCAACATCTGGATCATCTACGCCGGGGCGGTCATCGGCCTCATCGCCATGCGCTTCGCCGCCATGGCCGTGCTCAAGGTTCTGGAGAAGTTCCCCGAACTCAACATCTATGCTTACGTCCTGGTCTCTTGGATCGGGGTCAAGCTGACCCTCCAGGGACTGTGCAACCAGGGCTTCTATGCCGAGCAGCTCCATCTCAGCCACGGGATCTTTTGGATCGTCATGTCCCTGATCATGGCCTGCGCGGGGTTCCACTGGTGGCGGAAGTCTTCTGGAACTGCAGGGAATTGACCGTTCTGCCCATGGCGGGACACGCGGATCCGCCCATGGCCAAGCGTCCACCGTCTTCCGTTTGCTTTGTCCGGCCCACCTGACATTGTCAGTGCCTATGCATGATGTTGTGGTCATCGGGGCCGGGCACAACGGCCTGGTCTGCGCCGCCTACCTCGCCAAAGCGGGAAAGAAGGTTGCCGTCCTCGAACGGCGACCCGTCGTCGGCGGAGCCGTCTGCACCCAGACCGACTTGATCCCCGGCTACCGCATCGATGTCGGGTCCTCCGTCCACATCATGATCCATCTCACCCCGGTCCTGCGCGACCTGGATCTCTGCACCCGCCATGGATTGGAATACATCGAAATGGACCCCTGGGCCCATTACCCCGTCCTCGGCACCGACCTGGGCATCACCTTCTACCGCGATGTCGATAAAACCTGTGCCAGCATTGCCGCCTTCTCTCCCGCCGATGCCGACCGTTACCGCGCGTTTGTGCGGCACTGGATGGAATTGAACGAGGGGGTTTTTGAAACCTTCCTCCAGCCCCCCAATCCCGGGCGGCTGTTCTGGACCATGTTCAAGCGCAACCTCCGCATGGGGAAGTCGCGCAAACTCTGGTCGTCCCTCGACACGTCCCGCCAGCTCATGGCGCCCTACGGACAGGTGATCAAGGAGACCTTCGAGAACGAACACCTCCGTTCCGCCATGCTCTGGCTCTCCGCCCAGTCCGGTCCGGGGCCTGACGAGGTCGCGGCGGGCGACATGTTCGGTTGGAACGCCATGATCCACAAGTGCGGGGCCTGGCGGGCCAAGGGCGGCTCCGGTTCACTCAGCACTGCGCTGGCGCGTTGCCTCGAGTCGCACGGTGGGGAAATCCACACCGACTGCGCGGTCGAATCCGTTTGCCAGGTGCCCGGTGGCTGGGAAATCCAGGCCGGGGGGCGGTCGTTCGAAACCAGGAAAGTCGTTTCCGCCTGCCACCTGCACACGCTTTTTGGAAAACTGCTGGAGAATCCACCGGAGGAACTGAAAAGACGCACCCTGCGCACGCGCGTCGGCAACGGCTTCGGCATGATCGTCCGCCACGCGGTCGAGGAATTGCCGGTGTATAATTCCGTCGTCCGCCATCCGTCATCCGGCGCCCTTCCCTACCACAGCTCCATGCAGTTGTTGTGTCCGGGCGAGGATTATTTGAGAAGCTCCTTCCGCGATTTCTCCTTCGGCCTGCCCCCGCGCGAGCCCTCGGTGGTGGCCATGACCTTTTCCGCGATCGATCCCACCCTGGCCCCGGGGGGCAAACACACCCTATTCACCTGGGGGCAGTATCACCCGTATGAACTGTCGAACGGCGAAAACTGGGACGAGATCCAGGAGCGCGAGGCGGACAAGCTTTATGAATTGGTCTGCCGCTATGCCCCCAACATGCGGGGGAAAATGATCGACCGCTTCATCCAGACTCCGGTGCAGATCGAGCGCATGCACGGGTTGTTGCGGGCGAACGTGATGCATCTGGAAATGAGCCTGGATCAGATGTTCATGTTCCGCCCCCTGCCCGAACTGGCCGAATACAAAACACCGTTGCCCGGCTTGTATTTGACCGGATCGAGTACGCACCCCGGAGGAGGGGTCTTCGGCGCCAGTGGTCACAACACGGCCAAAGTCGTGTTGGCCGATCGTTGAGCTTGGGGAAGGATTTGTTTTTCTCAGGTATGGAAAGCCCGCTGCGCCATCGCCTGATTTCAAAGCCCATGCCCCTCCTCCAAGTCAAAGTGAAGCCGAATGCCCGGGTCTCTTCTCTGGCTCAGGAGGCGGATGGCACGTGGGTCGCGCGATTGAAGTCTCCGCCGGTGGATGGCAAGGCCAATCAGGAGCTCATCAGCCTTGTGGCCGGCCATTTCCGATGCCCGAAGTCGGTCGTGACGATCAAGGGCGGGGCCTTGGGAAGGATGAAGTGGGTCTGTGTGGATGTGTAATCATCATCAAGGACATCCGATATGACCAAGCCAAGCAGGGAGGTCGGCTAAACCGGCTGGGGAGGCGGGGGGTGAAAATCGTGCAGACTTGTGACGGAAATGGCCTAGGATTTTCCCATGGCCAAGCAGTTGGAAAAGTCGGGGCTCTATGAGCCGGTGAAACAGTTTTCCATCTTCCTCGAGAACAAAGTGGGGAAGATGCTGGAGATCATCAAGCTGCTCGGTGATGAACACATCCACGTGGTTGCGCTCATGACCCTGGACACTTCCGACAGCACCATCCTGCGTTTGGTTGTCGACGACCCAGACGGCGCGCGCGCCCTCTTCCTGGAGCATGCCATCGCCCATACGGAGACCGAGGTCTTGGTGGTGGAATTGAACGGGGCCGAGGATGTCCAGGCGGTGCTCTGTTTCATCTTGCAGGCGGAGATCAACATCCACTACGCCTATGCTTTCCTGACCCAGCCCAACGGCAAGCCGGCCCTCGGCATCCATTTGGAAGACATCGACATCGCCGCCCAGGCCCTGAGCCGGGGCCATTACAATGTCCTCGGGCAGCGCGATATTTCGCGGTAGGTGGAAATGTGAACAGAAGATAACGAAGGTAACGGAGCAAGGCAGGTATGAGGCGTGCGTGGACTCCGGGAAATACTAGGCATCACTTCGAGGTGATCAGATCGTCTGGTTTTTCAGGCGGTCTTCCAGCTTCACGAAGTAGGCGTCGGCGGCCTCGTCGAGCAGTTCCGGCGTGATGGTCGGCTCGGTTTGGTGGTAACGGCAGGAGTCGATGACGAGGTCGAGGATGTCGCGGGGGATGCACCCGCGGAAGGGACGGTGGAGCGGGCGCATGTGTTTTTCCACGAAGTAGTCCACCACCTCGTCGCTGTAGGGCAATCCCTTGACCCCGCTCATGATGGACCAGATTTTTTTGAAATTGTCCTCCGAGGGGTTGCTGATGGGGATCTTGTAGCGGATGCGTCGCAGGAAGGCCTCGTCGACCAGGTCTTTGGGGTCGAGGTTGGTGGAGAAGATGATGAGCTGGTCGAAGGGGACCTCGATCTTGACGCCGGTGTGGAGGGCGAGGTAGTCCGCCTTTTTTTCCAAGGGGACGATCCATCGGTTGAGCAGTTCCTTGGGGTCCATGCGCTGGCGGCCAAAGTCGTCGATCATGAATGCGCCGCCGTTGGCCTTCATCTGGAAGGGGGCCTCGTAGGTGCGGGATTCTTCGCTCCAGATCAGATCGAGGGACTGCATGGTCAGCTCGCCGCCGACGATGATGACGGGGCGTTTGATGAGGCGCCAGCGGCGGTCGTATTTTTGGTTCAGGCGGGGGTCGTCCTCGGTCGCGACCGGGTGGTGGTTGTAGTCGTCGAAGAGGCGGATGATGGAGCCGTTGACCTCGATGCAGGAGGGGATGAAAATGGCGCCACCGAAGGCCTCGACGATGCGCTCGGAGATGGAGGTTTTGCCGTTGCCGGGGGGGCCGTACAGGAAGATGGACTGGCCGGAGTTCACCGCCGGCCCGACCTGGGTGAGGATTTCCTGGTCGAAGACCAGGCCCTTGAAGGCGTTGATGAGGCGGCGGGAGTTGACCTGGATGTTGCGGATGGTCTGGGCCTTGATGGCCTTGGTGTAGCTTTCCAGAGCGACGGGGGCCGGTCCGACATAGGTGGATTGGGCGAAGAATTGGTTGGCGCGCTCGCGTCCGGCATCGGAGATGGCCAGGACATAGGAGATGGCCTGTAGGTCGCCGCGGGCCACCTCGATGAGACGGGAGGCGCGGAGTTGTTCGATGATGGGTTCGACGATGCCGAAGTAGGGCAGGCAGAGGAGCTCGGCCACTTCCTGGGCGACCATGGAACTGCGCATGGCCAGGGCTTTGAGGATGAGGCCCTCGACCATGACGGGTTCGATGTCGAGGGTGGTGAAATCCTCCGGTTCGGGGGGCAGGAAGAGGGCGGCTCCGGCAAGGATGTCCTGCTTCATGTGTCATCAGTAGCGCGGAGATGTGGGGGCTGGCAAGGCTCTTCTCCAAGCAAGGTTCTCCCGCAGGATCGAGGTGGATGGGAGAATTGGGGGAAGTGCTTCCAATCAACAAACTTAGGAAAACGATTGACGGTTGGTGGGTCATTGTGGTTTAAAAAGGGGCGTTGTGGTCCGGACCGGGTCGCAGCGGAGTGAAATGAGCAACATCTTCAACCTGCCGTATTTGGGGACCTTTACCCATGCTTTTGATGAAAAAGGCCGGCTGACCGTGCCCAAGGAGTGGCGCGGGGAGGGCTTTGAGTCCCGTTTGGTGGCGCTGCCGGCGCACGACGGGCGCGGCCGTTTGTTGCGTGTCTTCCCGGGTTCGTACCTGACGCGTCAATTTGAAAAACTGGCCACGATGCCGTTGGACGACCCCCGCCGGGTGTCGTTGGGCAATCTCTACGCCGCGGGACAAATGTTGATCATGGACACGCAGAACCGTGTGGCCTTGCGGGAGGACCTGCGCCGGAGCGCGGATCTGGACAAATCCGCCGTCTTGATGGGCGCGGGCGACCACTTCCAGTTGTGGAACCCGGACCACTTCCAAAACCTGCAATCGTCTGTGCCGACCATCGAGCAGGTCATGCGCGAGGTGGGCTTGTGATCCCCCGGCCCGCCGACTATCTGGTGGGCAGCCGGATGGCTCTCCCGTCGGAACAGGAACACCGGCGGCGTTTCCGCGAGCGGATGAACCGGACCTGGGACCTGTTGCAGTCCCGCCCGGCTTTGGATTTTGAATGGCGGTCGGCCCGGCCGCCATTGGCACCGAATGGGCCAAGAGAGCAGGAAGACGCGAGGCACTGAACACATGGAAGCGAAATCCTGCAGCCGCAGAAAATTCCCGGTGGGATTTTCTCCGACGAAAGACAACAGCGGGATGATGCAGGGACATGGAACGCTGATCTTGCCGCGGAGAAACGCCTACCAGTTGATCGGTCTGAGAAGGCCGGCCAAGGAAGCTGGGCTGCGATTGAAATTGATGTGATGTGGAACACCGCCCGGTCCTATTGAACGAGGTGGTCGAGGCACTCAAGCCGGCTCCGGGACTCCGGATGCTGGACGGGACCTTCGGCCGCGGCGGTCACAGCCGGGCCCTGTTGGCTGCGGGGGCAACCGTGGTGGCACTGGATCGTGATCCGGCCGCCCACGATTCCCCCGTCGCGCACGTACTGCGATCGGAATTCGGCACAAGGTTTGTTTTGGAAATGAATAACTTCGACCAATTGGAGCAGGTGGCCGGACGGCAGGGTCCTTTTGACGGGATCCTGCTTGATCTGGGCGTTTCGTCCCCACAGTTGGACGAGGCGGAGCGCGGCTTCAGCTTCCTCCACGACGGCCCGCTCGACATGCGCATGGATCCCACCCGGGGTGACACCGCGGCCGACCGGGTCAACCAGTTGGACGAACAGACCCTGGCCCGTCTCCTGTTCGAATACGGCGACGAACCCCAGGCCCGCGGCATCGCCCGGGCCATCGTGCGTCGTCGGGAAAAATCCCCCTTCCTCCGGACCACCGATCTGGCCGGGGTCATTGCCCAGGCCGTTGGCGGACGGCGTGACCGTAAAACCCATCCGGCGACCAAGTCTTTCCAAGCGTTGCGCATTTCCGTCAATGACGAGATGGGGGCCTTGGACCGGGCCCTCGCGGCCATGCCCAACGCCCTGGCCGTCGGAGGCCGGATGGCTGTCATCAGTTTTCATTCCCTGGAGGACCGCCGGGTGAAGCAGTTCATCGAGTCGCACAGCCAGGAGGAATTGCGCGGTCCGGCCTCGCCCTTCGGCCAGCCGAACCCGGAGTACTGCCTGCGAAAAATTGGACGCCATCTCCCCTCGGAGGAGGAAGTTGCGCAAAACCCACGTGCCCGGAGCGCCCGCCTGCGGGTGGCGGAAAGGATCTGATGGCCCGCAACCGCGTTCGTTCCACCAACACCCTCCAGGTCACTCGCCTGTGGAAACTCCTTGCCCTCGGGATTCTCGTCACGATCTTCGGGCTGGTTTTCGTCTTCCTGCAGATCCGCATAATCAACACGGCCGAAGAGATCAAAAAGCTTGAATCCTCGTTGGAGGATGTGAAGCGCAAGAACCAGGGCCTGATGGTGCAGATCCAGCATGGCAAGAGCCCGGCCGCCCTGCAGAAGCAAATCGTCCTCTTCCGCCTCGGCATGGTCGACATCAACAACCCCAACATCAAGGTCTATGACGCCCCGGTGCCGGCCCGCAATGCCGACACCATGATGGCGCGAACGCCCCGGCGGCCATGACACCCCCCCTGCAATTCCGGGCCCTGGTGGTGATCCTGATCTTCGCCTGCGGCTTTACCGCCATTTCCGCCAGGCTGATCTACGTCCAGTTGGTCAGCCACGAGGACTATCGTGAAAAGGCCGTGCGCATGCACACCGACGTCGTGCCGACCGCACCCCGCCGCGGAGCCATCCTCGATGCCAAGGGGCGGGTCTTGGCCCAGACCATCACGGTCACCGACCTGCGCATCGATGGCAAGGTTGCCTTGGAACGTCCGGAAGAAAAAAGCGCCATCGCCCAGGCCCTCGGCTGGGAAGAAAACCAGCTTGCCGCCTATCTTTTCCCCGAACGGCGCGACCAGCTCCTCGTCCGCGACCTGCCCGATTCCGCCGAGACTGCGCTGCGCGCCCTGCGGCCCAAGTCACTGATTTTCCGGGACCGCCAGTTGAGGGTCTATCCGAATTCCCACGAGGCCAGCCATGTCATCGGGTTTGCCAACGCCACCGAGCAGAAGAGCCCCGAATGGCGCGCCCCGGTCGAGATCGAGAAGGGCATGGACGGCATCGAGTTGGTCATGGACAAATACCTCTGCGGTATCCCGGGCGAACGCCGGATCGTCCGCGACGGCCGCCGCAAGGAAATCCCGGGCTACCGCCAATACGACCGCCCGCCGCGCAACGGGCTCAACGTCGTCCTCACCATCGACCAGGGTGTGCAGCACGTCATTGAGACCGAGGCCGAGCGTCTCGTTTCGGAATTTCATCCGGATGCCGTGCACATCATCGTCATGCGCCCCGATACCGGGGAAATCCTCGGCCTGACCAATCGTCCGACCTACGATCCCAACGACCGTGCCACGATGAAGCCGGAAAACATCCGCAATGCCGCCATCCTCGATCTCTATGAGCCCGGTTCCACCTTCAAGATCTTCACCCTGGCCGCCGCCCTCAGCGAGGGAGTGGTCGACCTCGACACCCCGGTCTTCTGTGACAACGGCAGTTTCTGGTATGCCGGACATGAGTTGACCGATGTCCACCCTTACGGATCGCTAAGGACCATAGACGGCTTTGCCAAGTCGAGCAACATCGCCTTCGCCAAGATCGGACTCCTGCTGGGCGACTCGCGCATCTACCGCTACCTGCGCCAGTTTGGGTTCGGTGAGCTGGTACAGAGCCCGGTTCAGGCACTGCGCGGGGAACAAAAAGGAATCCTGCGTCCCCCGCAAAGCTGGACAAAAATATCCCAGACCCGCGTTCCCATTGGTTACGAAATTTCCACCAGCAACCTGCAGATGACGGCCGCGGTGGGGGCCATCGCCAACGGGGGCAAGTTGATGGAGCCGCATCTGGTCCAGGCCGTGACCGACGGGGAGGGCAAGGTGGTCAAACAATTCCTTCCGCGGGTCATCCGCCAGACGGTATCGCAGGATGTGGCCCGTCGGGTCACGCGGGCCATGTGCGAGGTGGTGGCCACCGGAACGGGCAAGGAAGCACAACTACCCAAACCTTTGGATGTTTTCACCGTGGCCGGCAAGACCGGGACATCACGCAAGTTTGTCGAGGGCAGCTATGAAAAAGGCAGCTATTATTCCTCGTTCATTGGCTTCATGCCGGCGGAAAAACCCGAGGTGGTGATCTCCATCGTGGTCGATGACGCCGAGGGGGAGAAGATCTACGGGGGCTCTGTCGCCGCGCCTGCCTTCCGCAATATCGCCACCGGTGTGGTCCAAGTCCTGAATCTGACCGCCCCGCAGACCGCCGCCAGCCGGGCCATAGTGGCCAGCAGGAGGGAGCCATGACCCTGCGCGACCTGTTCAGTGGACTGGAAGTGCTGGAGTGGTCCGGTCCCAAAGAAGCCTCCGTTTCCGGACTGGCCTACCGAGCGGACGAGGTCAACCCCGGTGATGCCTTCTTCACTTGGAAGGGACTCAAGTCCGACGGACACCGCTACGTGAGTCTGGCCGTGGAACGGGGGGCTGCCGCCGTCGTGGTCGAGGAGAAAGCGGATCCCGCCCCGTCCGTCCCCCAAGTTAGGGTGGCCAGTGGTCGCCGGGCCCTGGCGGGTGCCTCGTCCCGCTGGTATGGGAATCCGGGGGCATCCCTCCGGCTTGCCGGGATCACCGGCACGAACGGGAAAACCTCGACCGCCTATCTGCTCCATCACCTCCTCGAAACATCCGGAATCAGTTCGGGTCTGATGGGTACGATTTGTTATCGCTCGGGCAAAAAAGAAATGGCGTCTCCGCGCACAACACCGGAATGCCTCGACCTCCAACGCCTCTTGGCCCAAATGCGCGACGAAAATTGCCGGGCCGCGGTCATGGAGGTCTCTTCGCACGCACTGGACCAAGAACGCACCCTGGGACTGGGTTTCGAAGTGGCTGTATTCACCAACCTCACCCAGGACCATCTGGACTATCACGGCTCGATGGAGAACTACTTCCAAGCCAAATCCAAGCTCTTCACCAGCTTGCGGCACGGAAGCCATGCCGTGATCAACCTCGATGACGGGGCCGGCCTGCGCCTGGCCGGGATGCTTCCCGCGGGCGTGCATCTGCACGGCTATTCCCTTGGTGCGGCCGCCGAACATCAAGCGACGGACGTTTGCCTCCATGCTTCCGGGACCACTTTCAAGTGGAAGGGACCGGCCTTCGAACATGAGGTCGTCATGCCCTGGGTCGGAGGCTTCAATGTCGCCAACGCATTGGCCGCCGCCGCTGCCGCGTGCGCCTTTGGCCTGGCGCCGGATCATGTTGCGGCTTCACTCCGGACTGCCCCGCCCGTTC
Source organism: Candidatus Methylacidiphilales bacterium (assembly GCA_033875315.1). Classification (NCBI taxonomy): domain Bacteria; kingdom Pseudomonadati; phylum Verrucomicrobiota; class Methylacidiphilae; order Methylacidiphilales; species Methylacidiphilales bacterium. The sequence continues at coordinate 19,110 of JANRJG010000041.1, read as the reverse complement.
CCGGTCGCATGGAGCGCATACCCTCCACTGGTGGTTTTTCTGTCCTGGTCGATTACGCCCACACGGACGATGCCATTCGTCATGTTCTGTCGACCCTGCGCCCGCTATGTCGTGGCCGGCTGCTGGTGCTGGTCGGTTGTGGCGGGGACCGCGACCGTGGCAAACGACCATTGATGGCCCGGGCGGCCGTTGAACAATCTGATTGGGCCGTGCTCACGTCGGACAACCCGCGGGGCGAAGACCCCGCCGCCATACTCCGCGACATGGAGAGAGGAGTCTCCGGCATGGAAGGCTACGAAGTCGTGGCCGATCGCGCGGCGGCCATCGCGCATATCATCAGCCTGGCCAAAGAGGGAGACGTGGTCGTATTGGCTGGTAAGGGCCACGAAAACACGCAGGAGGTGAAGGGTGTCCTCACTCCCTTTTCGGATGCGGAGCAGGCCCGTGCGGCCCTCCGGCAAAGGGGGTGCGCGTGAAACCGATCCCGTTTTCCAGTCTGGCCGTATGGTCTGGCGGAGTCCTCGCCCACGGACAGGGTGAGCGCACCGTGACGCGTGTGACGACCGACTCTCGTGCCATCCTTCCGGGCGATCTTTTTGTCGCTTTGTCCGGGGAACGTTTCGATGGACATGATTACGTCGCGGATGCGTTCCGGCAGGGCGCGCTGGCGGTGATGGTATCCCGCGAAATCCCGCCCAGTGCCTTGGTCGCGGGCTGTGGGGTCATCCGGGTCGATGACACCCTCCGGGGCCTGCAAAAACTTGCCACGCATTACCGACAAAGTCTTGGTGTCCGCGTGGTGGCGGTCACCGGCAGCAACGGAAAAACCAGTGCAAAGGAATTCCTGTCTTCCGTCCTGGCTCCCTTGGGACCGGTTGCCAAGACGTCGGGCAATCTGAACAACCACATCGGTGTGCCCCTGACCCTTCTCCAAATCGACGAATCCCACCATTGGGCGGTGGTGGAAATGGGCATGAACCATCCCGGGGAAATTCGCCCGCTGGTTGAAATGGCCCGGCCGGAAATCGGCGTGATCACCCAGGCCGGTTGGGCGCACATCGAACATTTCTCCGATCGCGAGGCCATAGCGGCGGAAAAAGGCGAGGTGGCCTACCATCTGCCCGAGAATGGATTTGCCGTATTGCAGGGGGATAATCCACGACTGAGGGCACTGGCCCCTCGGATCCCGGTTCCCGTCGCCTGGGTGGGTTCAGGCCCGGACAACACTTTCCAAATAAGCGGAATCGTTGTGCAACCGGAGCGCTCCTCGTTCGATGTCCAAATAGGAAATCGAATAGAACGATTCACCATCCGGGTCCCGGGCAGCCATATGGCACATAATGCGGCACTGGCAGTGGCGGTGGCGGTCCGGCTAGGAATAGCTCCGGAACTGATCCGTGCGTGTCTGGAGGAAGCCTGCTTGCCGAAAGGCCGCATGGCCCTCCGGAAAAGGCGGTCCGGCTGGATCATGGATGATTCTTACAACGCCAATCCCGACTCTATGGCGGCGGCATTCGCCACCCTCATGGCCCTGCCCGGCAAGGGCCGTGGTGTCGCCCTTCTGGGCAGCATGGGCGAATTGGGCATAAGGACCGGCGAATTGCACCATTGGGTCGGAGCCGCCGCCGCCGATGCGGGTATCCGCTGTCTCCACGCCATTGGGCACGGGGCCGACGACTTGGTCGAGGGCGCAAAATCGCGGGGGATGGAAAACGTCTCGGTCTGGAATGACCACGAATCCCTGGTCCGGGGCTACCTGGAGACCGCCCGGGATGATGACCGTGTGGTCGTCAAAGGTTCGCGGAGCGCCGAGATGGAAAAAATCCTGCCCAATCTGGAGAACTGAATGCTCTACTACCTTCACCACTTGGCCGAATGGATCGGACCGCTGCGGGTCTTTGAGGCCCTGACTTTCCGGGCGATCGCTGCCGCTGTAAGCACCTTTGTTTTCACCCTTTGGTCCGGTCCAAAAATGATCGCGGCCCTGACCCGGTTGAAACTGGGCCAACCGATCCGGGGCAAAGAGGAAGTACACAAGCTGGCCGAACTGCACGGAAGCAAGAAGGGCACCCCGACCATGGGTGGGCTGCTCATTCTGGTCTCCCTCACCCTCGGCTGCCTGCTCTGGGCCCGCTTGGACGGGCTGTATCTTTGGGTCGTGCTCGTGCCCACCCTGGCCTTTGGCGGACTGGGTTTTCTCGACGACTACCAGAAGATCCGCAAAAAGAATTCCGGTGGCATCAGCAGCAGGCAAAAATTCCTCGGGCAGGTGCTCATTGCGGTGGCGGTCGGGATCTTTTTGATCTACCACCCGGAAACAAGGGAACATGCGCGGAGCCTGCAACTGCCTTTCTTCAAGACCCCGGTGGTGGACAATCTTGGCCCGTTCGCCTTGATCTTCTTTGCCCTGGTCATCGTCGGCTCCAGCAACGCCGTGAATTTGACGGACGGGTTGGATGGCCTGGCCACAGGTTGCACCGTCAGTGTGGTCTCGGTCTTTGCCATCTTTGCCTACCTATCCGGCAATAAGATTGCCTCGGACTACCTCCTGCTTCCCTATGCCCCAGGTGTTGGGGAATTATCGGTCTTCTGTGCGGCCATGGCCGGTTCCTGCCTTGGTTTCCTGTGGTACAACTGCCACCCGGCCCGGGTTTTCATGGGGGACACCGGATCGCTGGCGATTGGTGGCGCCATCGCTTTGGTATCTATCTGCGTCAACCAGGAACTGCTTTTGGTCATTGTCGGCGGGGTATTCGTCATCGAGGCCCTCTCCGTCATCCTTCAAGTGGCCTCGTTCAAAACTACGGGCAAGCGCATCTTCGCCATGTCGCCCCTGCACCACCATTTCGAACTCAAGGGCTGGAATGAATCCACCGTGGTGATCCGATTCTGGATCGCCGGCCTGGTTCTGGCCCTCATCGGCCTGGCCACCCTCAAACTGAGATGAAAAAACGTGAATGTGACTGGAAAACAGGTCGTGGTCCTTGGCATGGGAGAAAGCGGAAGGGCTGCGGCCGAATTGTTGGTAACGAAAGGAGCGGATGTGATCATACGAGATAGCAAAATGAACGAGAGGATCGAGCGCGTCGCTGAGCGGCTCCGTCCCCAGGGTGTGCGGGTGGAGGTCCAGCCCCGGCCTTTTCATCCGTGCCGTATTGATCTGGGTGTCCTCAGCCCTGGTATCGATCCTTCCGTGCCCCTGGTCAGCCAACTCCGCGCAGACAAGGTGCCGATCATCTCGGAAATAGAACTGGCCTTCCGTTTCTGCGAAAAACCCGTGGTCGCCATCACCGGCACGAACGGCAAAAGCACGACCACCGAGCTCATCGCCGCCGTCTTGACCGCAGGGGGAAAGCGGACCGAGGCATGTGGCAACATTGGCAAGCCCTTCAGTGATGTGGCCCGGAACGCCGAGGACCTGGATGTGATCACCTTGGAAGTGAGTTCGTTCCAATTGGAGGCCATTGAAACCTTCCGTCCAAGAATGGCCGTTTTCCTAAACTTTGCCCCCGACCATCTCGACCGTTACCGCGATATGGACGAGTATTGGAAAGCCAAGCTGCGCATCTTTGAAAATCAGGGGCCTGATGACTTCGCCCTGGTCAATTCGGATCTGTCCCTTCCGTTTCTGGCGGCCCGCCGGATCACTTTCAATGCGTATGGCCGCGAGGCCGAATACACATTCCGCGACGGCTGGCTCTGCCGCCATGACAAGAAGATCATCGAGCAATCCAAGACCAGCCTGCGCGGGCCTCACAATGCTGAAAACCAACTGGCCGCGCTGGCGCTGGGCGACCTCTACGGTATCGACCATGAAACAGTCGCGGGCGTCTTCGCCTCTTACCGTGCCCTGCCGCATCGTTGTGAACTGGTCCGCCAAATCGAAGGGGTGGACTACGTCAATGACTCCAAGGCCACCAACCTTCACTCCCTCGAAAGTGCCCTCCAGGGAATGAGCACACCCTGTGTTCTGATCGCGGGCGGCAAGGACAAGGGATTTGACTATGCCGCCATCAAGGACCTGGTCGGGCGCCATGTGGCCCATGCGGTTCTGATCGGCGAGGCGCAGTCGCGCATGGTCGAGGCCTGGGGGCAGCGCACCCGCTGTCATCGGGCCGTGGATCTGGCCGATGCGGTGCAGACCGCGCGACGCTTGGCCCGTCCCGGTCAGACTGTGCTGCTCTCACCCGGGTGCTCCAGTTACGACATGTTCAAAAATTTCGAGGAACGCGGGCAGTTGTTCCGTGAGCTCGTGAAAGATCTGGCCTGAATCAAGAACTTCTAACAAACCAACAAAACAACAGGAGAATAAAAGACCATGAATGAAAACCAGAACCCCAAGCCTGCCCCGATGGGTGGGAGCAAACTATCCACGATTTTCCTCGTGGTCCTCGGACTGCACATTGTGCTGATCGTTGCCTTCAGTGCCTACCACCTGCTCAAGGGGGATTCCTCGAGCGAAAAACCGGTAGAGGAAGTCAGCAGCACCACCGAAAAAAGCCCGAACGCAGATGAGCCCGCCTGGGCTGCCACGGAGGAACATCCCACCGTGGAAACTCAGCAGGCCGGGACCGCTCCCAGCCCTTCCCCGGCAGAGGCAGAACCCGTCCCGGCGGAAGCCGCGCCGCTGCCCATGCCGGCCAGCAATGACCCGATTTGGACGCGCGTTCCGTCAACCACCGAGCGGCCCGCCATTGCCAACCCGGCTCCGAATCCGGCACCTGTCGTTGCCAGTGAAAAGCCGGCCAATGTGCAGACGGTCGACAGCAATAAAACCTACACCGTGGCCAAAGGGGATTCACTGGCCCGTATCTCCCGCAACTATGGGGTATCGGTGGCCGACCTTCGTTCCGTCAATGGCATGACCAATGACACCATCCGCATCGGTCAAGTGATCCGGATTCCGGCGGGCCGTACGGTCGCGGCTTCAGCCGCCCCGGCTTTGCCTCCGCAGGCTGCGCCTGTTGTGCGACGCGCCGAAGTGGTGGGAGGCAGCTATACCGTTGGCAAGGGGGATACCCTCTGGAAAATCGCCCGTAAGTTCAATGTCAATCCCCAGCAACTCGCCAACTCCAATGGGATAACGGATCCCTCCAAGCTCAAGGTGGGCATGGTGCTCCGTCTTCCGGGCGGTGTGGAAAAACAGGATTTGGCCCAACCCCCGTCCCGTCCCGAACCCGCCCCGGTCAATACGGACATGGCGATGGTTCCCAAGAACTGACCCGTCCTGCCATGGCCCGCAACAGTGCTTACTTCCTCCTCATCGCCGTCCTGGGGTTGGTCTCCCTTGGGCTGGTGATGTTGTCCAGTGTGAGCGCTTTTGCCCCGGCCAACAATGGCGACCAGGCCTTTTTTCTCAAACGTCAGGCCGCCGCGCTTGCGGCCGGGGTGGTCGTATGCGTCTTGCTGGCTAAATGGGATTACCGGCATTGGACGCGCTATGCCTGGTGGATTGTCGGCGTGGCTTCGCTGCTCATGCTGTCCTGTTTTGTTCCTGGCCTCGGCGTGAAGGTCAAGGGGGCCAGCCGCTGGATCGATCTCGGCCCGATGAACTTCCAGCCCGTGGAAATGCTCAAGCTATCCGTGGTGGTGTTCATGGGTTGGTGGTTGGGTTTGCACCAGAAAACTGTCTCGCGCTTTCAAGACGGTTTCGCCATCCCCATGGGGGTGTTGGCCCTGGCCATCGGCCTCTGCATCCTGCAAAAGGACCTCGGAACCTCCGCGATCCTCGTGCTCCTGTCTTTCATTCTGATGTTTGTCGCCGGGACCCGCTGGCAATTCATTGTCCCGGTGCCGGTGCTCGGCCTTGTGGGCATTCTCGTCCTGGCCCTGACCATGCCCGAGCGTCGCACGCGGCTCCTGGCCTTCCTCGATCCCGAGGGCCACAAGGAGGACGCGGGATACCAGGTATGGCAGGCCCTCATTGCTTTCGGCTCCGGTGGCTTGAGCGGCCGTGGACTCGGCGAGGGGGTGCAGAAGATGTTTTATTTGCCCGAGGCCCACAACGATTTCATTTTCCCGATCATCGGTGAAGAACTCGGGTTGATCTTCACCCTGGGTGTGGTCCTGTTCTTCCTCTTCTTCGCCCTGTCGGGTGGCATGATTGCGTGCCATGCGCCGGATGCCACCGGCCTGCTGTTGGGTATTGGCATCACCTGCGCCATCTGCCTGCAGGCCGCGCTCAATATTGCTGTGGTCACCGCCATGGTGCCGGCCAAGGGCATCGGCCTTCCGTTCATCAGCTACGGCGGCTCCAACCTGCTGCTTTGCCTTGCCGGTGTGGGCATTCTGCTGAATATCCACAGCAACTCCGCCTTCAAACCCCGCCGCCACAGGAGCGTTCTCCCGGCGGCACAATCCGCCCGCATGTGAGCACCTCGGCCCGAATCTGCATCGCATGTGGGGGAACCGGCGGGCACCTGTTCCCTGGACTGGCAGTGGCCGAGGAACTGCGCCGGTCCGGCCACCAGGTGCGGCTGTATGTTTCGAACAAGGAAATCGACCGCCGCGCGCTCGCGGCCTACCCCGAATTTGAAAGAGTGGCTCTACCTGTGTTAGGATGGCCGGGGCTCGGCCCGCGCACGCCCTCGTTTTTCGTGGCCTTCTGGAAGGCTTATCGCCAGTCGGTTGCCGAACTGCGTGAATACACCCCCGACGCGGTCCTGGGGATGGGGGGGTTCACCTCGGCCCCGATCCTGCTGGCCGCCTCAAGGCGTCGTATCCCGACTCTTCTGCATGAATCCAACGCCATTCCTGGCAAGGTCACCCGCTGGATGGCTTCCCGCAGCACCCGGGTCCTCCTGGGCTTCTCGGAGTGCGCGGCCCATCTTGAAGCCTCGGTCCTGAAGGTCACCGGAACTCCGGTTCGTTCAACCCTGAAGGTCATGGACCGGCGCGAGGCAGCCGCCGAATGGGGCCTGGATCCCGACCGATTCACCATCGCGGTCATGGGCGGTAGCCAGGGAGCCGCTGGCCTGAACCGATTGGTGGCGCGTGCCGCGGCTGAATGGAAGAACCTGTCCGACAAAATCCAGATCATCCATCTGGCCGGACCGCAGGATGTCAATTTGCTCCATTACAACTACCAGCGTGACGGCATCCGGGCCGAAGTCCGCGATTTTTGCGACCGCATGGAAACTGTCTACAGCCTGGCCGACGCGGTGGTCGCCCGCTCCGGAGCCTCCTCCCTGACCGAATTGGCCTTTTACCGCCTGCCCTCATTCCTGGTTCCGTATCCACATGCGGCGGAAGACCACCAGACACGCAACGCCCAGGCCTACGCCAAGGGGGGCGCGGCCAGGGTGGCCCGCGAAAACGACGAAGGTTCGTCCGCCCTGGCCCGTTGGATCAGGGAATTGATGGAAGAACCCGGACGACGCGAAGTCATGGCCAGTGCCGCAGGAAAATTCCAAACAGGCGGGGCCGCCGCGCGGGTGGCCAGGGAGGTGGAAGATGCCCTCTTCTGAAAAAATCAAGCCCCCCGGTCCGGGCAGTCGGGTGCACCTTCTTGGTGTCGGAGGCAGCGGCATGAGCGCGCTGGCCCACATGCTCCTGGATGCCGGTTGCCGGGTCAGCGGATCCGACCTCCAACGAGGAACGGCGGTGCGTGCGCTGGAGGAGCGGGGCATGCTGTTCCAACAGGACCACGAGCCCGGGGCGGTGCGCTCCGCTGATATCGTGGTTTATTCCTCGGCGATCCGTACGAACAATTCGGAGCTAATTTACGCTGTACAAAACAGGGTGCCCGTCCTAAAAAGGGCGGAAATGCTGGCGAACCTTATCCAATCCAGAAAGGCCATCCTGGTCGCCGGCACGCATGGTAAAACCACGTCGAGTCTGATGCTCTCCCGTCTCTTCATGGAAGCAGGGCGAGACCCGGGCTATTATATCGGAGCCGAAGTACCGTCCCTCGGCCGCAATGCCGCCCTCGGTACCGGTCCGGAAGTCGTGGTCGAAGCGGACGAGAGCGATGGAACCATCGCCTGCTACCAGCCCCATGCCGCACTCGTGCTGAACATCGAAGAGGACCACCTCGACCACTATGGAAATTTCGCCGCAATCGTCGAAACCTTCCGCGGGGTCATTTCCCGTGTGGACCGGGTTCCGGTGCTTTGTGCCGATGATCCCGTGTGCCGCCTTCTGGCTCCGGCCAACCCCCTTTCCATATCCTACGCCCTCGACCATGATGCCGACTTTCGCGCCACCGGGATCGATTTGGCGGCAGGGATGTCACGCTTCACCGTCCACCACCGCGAACGCGTCCTTGGTGACATCACCTTGTCCCTGCCCGGACGCCACAACGTCAGCAATGCCCTCGGAGTGATTGCGGTTGCGCTCTCGCTTGATGTGGAATTCGGCGACTGCCAGCGGGCCCTGGCCGCCTTGGTGGGCCCCGGACGCCGGTTTGAAACCCGTTACCTTGGCCAGGACTATCACATCGTCGACGACTATGCACACCATCCTTCGGAGATCCGCGCGACGCTCGCAGCGGCCCGCCGACTACCGCGCAAGCGCGTGCTGGCCCTCTTTCAGCCGCACCGTTATTCGCGCACGGCCCATCTTCTCGGCCAGTTCACGAACGCCTTCGAAGATGCCGACCGGGTCGTGGTGACAGAGATATATGGCGCGGGTGAAGACAATCCCACCGGGTTGTCCGCACGGACACTCTGCGAGGGATCAGGACACCGTGATAAACCCCTCTTTGCCTGGAATCTTGAGCACGCAAAGGCCTTGGTGGCCGAGCAACTCGTCCCCGGCGATGTGTTGGTGACCATGGGGGCTGGGAACGTTCATCTGGTGGCCGGGCAGATAGCCGCCGACCTGAAGCAAGCCGATCTGTTGCGCCCCCATCTGGAATCCGCCTCGGTGTTCCGCTGCTTCGAACCCATGCGCAAACACACCACCCTGCGGGTCGGAGGGCCGGCCCAAATGTGGCTGGAGCCTACGAGTGAGGAAGAATTGTCCCGCGTCCTGGCCTGTTGCCGTTCCGAGGGTATTCCCGTGACCGTCATCGGCCGGGGCAGCAACCTCCTGGTGCGCGATGGCGGCATCCGCGGGCTGTGCCTCCACTTGGGACGTGCGGCATTCACGGGTCTGCGGGTGGAGAACGGCCGCCTGGTTGCCGGGGCCGGGGTCCGGTTGCGTGAGATCGCCTACATGGCCAAAAAACACGGCCTGGCAGGAATGGAATTCATGGAAGGGATTCCTGGCAATCTCGGCGGGTCACTGAAGATGAACGCGGGGGCGATGCAATCCTGGATGTTCGAGGTGGTTGAGTCCGTACGTTTGATGGATCTGGGGGGGAAGGTGTTTGAACTGCCCCGGGAAAAAATCGAGGCCGGTTACCGGCACGTGCCGCTCTTGCAAAATCACATTGTCCTTGGAGCAACTTTGCTGGGCAGGCCGGAGGCCCCCTCGGAAATCGAGGCGCGACTGGCGGCTTACAGCCGCAAGCGGTGGGACTCCCAGCCGGCAGCCCCCAGTGCGGGCTGCACGTTCAAAAACACCGACTCCATACCGGCTGGACGTTTGATCGATGAGCTGGGTCTTAAGGACCGCCGGGTGGGTGGAGCCCGTGTATCACCCGTTCATGCCAACTTCCTGGTCAACGACGGTGGTGCGACGGCCTCGGACATGCTGACGCTCATTGGGGAAATCCGTGAAACCGCCCTCAAGGAGCGAGGGATAGAACTGGAACTGGAAGTCCAGGTCGTCGGGGAGGATGTGACATGAACCCACTCCCACCCATCACCGTCCTGAAAGGCGGTATATCCTCGGAGCGTGAGGTGTCCTTGCGTTCCGGTGCGGCTGTGGCCCGTGCCCTTCGGGAGGCGGGATGCGAAGTGGACGAGCTGGACATCACGACCGTTGCCTTTGATCTGCCGGCACCCGGGCGGGTGTTGTTCATTGGTCTGCATGGAACATTCGGTGAGGACGGGATGTTGCAGCGCCGGTTGGATGAAGCGGGCAGGATCTACACCGGCCCGGGAGCCGAGGCCTGTCGTCTGTCCTTTGACAAGCTTTTGGCGCGGGAAAAATTCCAACAAGGTGGTGTGCGCATTGCGAGGGGTGGCGCGTGGACGCCGGAGACGGAATGGCCCGCGCCCTTCGTGCTCAAACCGGTGGCGGATGGATCGAGCGTGGGTGTATCCATCGCCCGGACGGACGGGGAAGTGGAGCAGGCCCGTGAGGCCGCCGCGGCATTTGGCAGGCCCATGATGGTGGAAGAATTCATCGCCGGGCGCGAGTTGACTGTCGGCCTTTTGGATGGCCGACCATTGCCCGTGGTGGAGATGCGCCCGCTCGAAGGATTTTACGATTACACCAACAAATACACGGCGGGACGGACCCAGCACCTATGTCCGGCCCCTCTCACGCCGGAAGAGCGTGCTTCGGTGGAAGCTGCCGCCGCCGCTGCCTACCGGGCCGTGGGCTGCAGTGTGTATGCGAGGGTCGATGTCATCCTGCCCGACGACGGAAGTGCACCAGTGGTGCTCGAGCTGAATGCGCTCCCCGGCATGACCGACCTGAGTCTCTTTCCAGAGGCCGCCGCCGCCGATGGCATTTCCTTCCCGGAACTTTGCCGCCGCATCGTGGAACTTTCGCTGGAGGCACGCCGATGAGCCGTTTCGGATCGCGCGGGCCGCGTCGCAATAAACGCCATGTTCTGCTGGCCGAAGTCCACCAGCGCACGCAGAACAAGAAATTGCAGGGGCATCTGACCATGGTCGGGATCGGGGTCGTGGTGCTCGGGGTCATCGCCTTGGGCACCCATTTCGCCACGCGCAGCATCCTCCACCACGCCTTTTTCCGGAACGACGACTTTCAGATCAAAAACATCGAAATCAAGGTCACCGGAGGGGTGAGCCGCTCCGAGGTCATCGAATGGGCCGGAGTGCGGATGGGGAGCAACCTGATGATCCTGAAACTGCCCGACGTCCGTGAGCGACTCCAGCGAATGCCTTACATCGCTTCTGTAGTGATCGAACGCCGCCTTCCTTCGACCCTCCGCATCGAAGTGGTCGAGAGACAACCGATGGCCAAGCTGCTGCCCTACTCCAGCGCCGGTCACCAACTCGCGCAGTCGGTGTACTATGTCGATGGGCAGGGCTACGTCATGCGGCCCAAAGCCGGTGAGCGGCTGAAGCCCCTGCCGGTGATCAAAGGAGTGGCCCATGAATACATCCGCGAGGGCGAGCGGACGGAACGGGCCGAATTGCTGGGTGCGCTCAATCTCCTGCGTCTGGCCGACTACACCACGCTCAAGAGCGAACTCGACCTGACCGAGATCGAGGTCCAGAGCCGGGGATACCTGATTTTGCGGACGCGCGACCAGGGCATGATTTGTTTCCGCACCGACTACCTCCAGGAACAGATCCAGCGCCTGCGGGTCATCCTGGACCATGCCCGGGAGAACAACCTTTTTGTACGAACGGTCGACCTGACCCCGGAGCGCAACGTTCCGGTGACCTACTTCTAACCCGCAAGGAGTCCCATGATATTCTGGAAAAATGAACCCGAGGTGATTGCCGCACTGGAAATCGGAACCCACAAGGTGGCCGTGGCTGTGGCCGAACTCCGGCAGGATGGCTCGCTCGCCCTGCTCGGGGTGGGGGAATCCAACGCTGTTGGCGTGCGCAAAGGATTGATCCGTGACTTCAACCGGGCACAGGAAGCCGTCAAAGCGGCATTGCTCGATGCCGAACAAAAAACCGAGGTTGAAATCGGCCAGGTATTCCTGTCCGTCAGTGGCACACATCTGTGTTCCCGCAATGTCATGGTCCGCACCTCGATCGAGGAGGAGGAAGGCACGGTCACTCCGGAGCACATCCAGACCTTGGGCGAAATGGCCTTCCAAAGCCCGATCCCGTCCGACCATGAATTGGTGCATGAATTGTTGCAGTTCTACCACCTCGATAATCGCACGCGCACAACCGATCCGGTCGGACTCAGTTCACGGAGCCTGGAAGCCGGTTACCATCTGGTGCACGGGCTCCGCACCTGCCTCGAAACCCAAGTGCGCTGTGTGGCCGAGCTTGGAGTCGAAGTGGCGGGGGTGGCCCTGGCCTCCTATGTGTCCGCGCAATCCGTTCTGACAGCAGAGGACAAAAACAACGGTGCGGTCCTGGTCGACCTCGGGGCCGGGGTGACCGATTACATCGTGTACGTGGGTGGTGCCATTGTGCATTCGGGCGTCATCGGGCTGGGCGGCGACCACCTGACCCAGGATCTCACCCTTGGCCTGAAGATGCCGACCCGGCAGGGCGAAGAAATGAAAATACGCCACGGGGACCTGTTCCTTGATCCGCGTGCGCGGGATGAAAAAATCACCCTGCCGCGCGAGGACAGCTTCGCCGAGCGCACGGTCTGGCTGCAATCGGTGACCGACATCCTCCACGTCCGCCAGCGTGAAATTCTCGAGTTGATCCGCAATGATCTGGAAAACAAGGGACTGTGGGGACAGATCGGCTCGAAGATATACTTTACCGGGGGTGCCTCGCGCATGAAGGGACTGGGCACGATGGCGGCCAAGATTTTCCCCGTGCCGTGTTCGGTGGTGAATGAATTCCGGTTCGAAGGGGACCAGACCTACAACCGCCGCTCCGACCTTTCCACCGTATTGGGCCTGCTGCGCTACGCCCAGATTGTGATGCGCCAGAGTGAACGCCCGCGGGGCCTGGCCCGGATCGGACGCTCGTTCCGGGACTTGCTCTCGGCCATGAATTTGCTCTGACCATCCTTGCGGGTGGAACCATCCATGAAAAAGGACAAGAACATGATCCAGTTCAAAGAAGACGGCCCCTTCGCAGTCCCGCGGGCCGGGGACGGGTCCGGCTACGCCATCGTCGGCGTCGGTTCGGCCGGGGTCAACATCGTCGACCACCTCGTGCTCGAAAACAGCACTTGGAAAAATGTCTTTGCCTTCGATGCCGACGACCAGAAAATTCGCGGCTCAGTGGCGCCCCACAAACACCTCATGGGAAGAAGCCGCTTGCGCGGACTCGGGACCGGCGGGGATCGCGACTTGGGCGTGGACCTTGCTCTTTGGGAGATGGAGGCCTTTCTCGGCCAGATGGCGGGCATCCGCACGGTGATTTTCGCTGCCGGGTTGGGCGGGGGAACCGCCACCGGCTTGTTGCCGGTCTGGACGCGTGAACTGCGGCAGCGTGGCGTTCGCACCATTGTCCTGGCCTCGACACCATTTGAATTCGAGGGCCGCCGTCGCCGCGACCTTGCGACCGCTGTTCTGGCCGATCTTCAGCGGGAGTGCGATTTGCTGCTGACCTTTTCCAACGGACGTCTGCTGCATCTGCCCGAATCCAAGGAGGATATCCGGGAAGTCTTCCGCCACATGAATGCCTTGATGGGGCGGGCCTGCACGGGAATCCAGCGACTTGTGTGCGAAAACGGAACTTCCCCGCTCTCCCTGTCCGAGATGCGCGACTATGTGGGCTCAGCCTGCCTGGAAAACTGCTGGGTGGGCTCGGGGAGTGCCAGCGGCCCCGACCGGATCGACCGCGCCCTCGAGCAAGTGATGGCCAGCCCCTTGTTGGAAGATGGCGATGCGTGGAAACTGGCCGAATCCGCCCTCCTGAGTGTGGTGGCCGGCCCGGATTTCACCGTGTCGGAATACCATAAAGTGGTCAAGTCCCTCCAGGCGCTCATCCCGGTCGATATTCCGGTCCGGGGCAGTGCAACGATGGAGGCCAAAGCCCATGACCGCCTCCAGATCACGGTTCTTTTGTCCGCCGGGTCAGGCGACATCGCCCAGGCGGACACCCTGGTCGACAAGGCCGATGAGATCATGGCCGGCGTGCCCGAACTTGATGTCCTGGAAGACAAGGGTCAGGAGGAAGAAAGTGTTGCTGTCGAACCGGCCGATTCCCTCTTCCGACTGGATGCGGAGGAAGAAGGCGAGACGCCGCAACGATACTTTGCCAGACAGGAAGAACTGCCGCTGGACCAGAGAAGGCAGCGGGGAATATTCGAAAACACCGAGCCAACCATGGTGGATGGTGAAGACCTCGATGTCCCCACTTTCATGCGTCTGAACATGAAGATCAAGGTTTGAGGATGTGGATTAGGCTGTTGTTGGGTGTCCTGGTCGGTCCCTTTCTGGCGTTGGAGTCATCGTCTGCAGCGGTGACATTGGGAATCGACACCCTGGCCGCACAGGGATATCCGATCCTGACTGGAAAACGTGTCGGCTTGGTGACCAATCCCTCCGGGGTCAATGCGGCGGGCGTCCGCACTTCCCAGATCCTGGCCGGGCAGAAATCATTCCGATTGGTGGCGCTGTTTGCGCCGGAACACGGAGTGGACGGGAAGGTGGCCGCTGGCCGTTACGTTGACAGCCATCGGGACGCGCGCACCGGAATCTGGGTGCATTCCCTCTACGGAAAGACACGCAAACCGACCCCGGAGATGTTGCGGGGCATTGAGGTTCTGGTCTACGACATGCAGGATGTCGGATGTCGCAGTTACACGTTCATCAGTACCCTTGGGTTGGTGATGGAGGCGGCCTCCGAAGCCGGGATACCGGTTGTCGTTCTGGACCGCCCCAACCCGCTCGGGGGCCTGCGTGTCGAGGGCCCGGGGGTCGATCCTTCTTGGAAAAGTTTCGTCGCCCAGTACGACATCCCCTATGTCTACGGTCTGACCGTCGGTGAACTGGCCTGGTGGATCAATGACAAGTGGCTGCCGCACCCCTGCAACCTTCATGTCTTCAAAATGGGCGGGTGGAACCGGTCCATGGTCTGGGCCGATACCGGTCTGACCTGGGTACCGACTTCACCCAACATTCCCTCGTCCGGATCAACCTGGGGCTATGCGGCGACCGGATTGGTAGGTGATCTGGGCGTGAGCAACGGGGCCAATGTCACCCCCATCCCGTTCGAAGTGGTGGCCTCTGAGAATGTGGATGCGGGCCGGATGGCCGCCCTGTTGAATGGACTGGGATTGGCCGGGGTCCGGTTCGAACCGTATTCCTTCCGTCCGCCGTCCGGTCCCTACAGCCGGGTGACCTATTCGGGCGTGCGGTTGCGGGTCGACCCGCGGACGGCGGAAACCCTGGTCGGTTTGAATTTTTACCTGTTGGATGTCCTGCGCACGCTCCAGCCAAGCAAGAAATTCACCGCGCGTTTGCAGGAAGACGGGCGGGCGATGTTCGATAAAATCAACGGCGGACCGGCCAACCGCAAGCGTTGGGTGCGGGGTGCCGGCGCGGCTGATGTGCGGCGATCCTGGGCTGGAACTGAGGCGCAATGGAAGCGTGATCGCCTGCCCTACCTGATGTATCCTTGAACTATGGACATCACCCTTTCCACACCGGCACTGCTTTTTCCGGCGGTCAGCCTCCTCCTGCTGGCCTACACCAACCGGTTCCTCGCCCTGGCCACGCTGATCCGCCAATTGCACATGGCCTATGAGCGCGACCGGGAGGCCCGCTTGTTGGAGCAGATCCACCACATCCGCGGCCGCTTGTATCTCATCCGCAACATGCAGGGGAGTGGTGTCCTCAGCCTCCTGCTCTGCACGCTCAGCATGGGTGCGTTTTACCTCGGCTGGGACATGACGGGGGCGGTGTTCTTCGGTTTGAGTCTGGCCCTGATGGCCCTGTCGCTCCTGCTTTCCGTGTGGGAGATCCACATCTCCACCACCACTTTGGAGATCCTGCTGCGCGATTTGGAATCGGGCGAAGCCAACAAGGGTCATTAGGAGTTCTGGCGGCCGTTTGAGGGCCCCTGATAGTGGAATCGACTTTCCATGACACACGCCGCGGGACACGATGGCGGGGTGCAAGTTGTCGAGGAAAGTATCCTGCCGGAAGCCCTTCCCGGGAAGGAATTGCTGGCGCGTTACGGTGGTGAGGCACCCCGCTACACCAGCTACCCCACAGCCCCATGTTTCACGGACTTCACCCCGGACCAGGAGCAATCTGCGTGGAGGGAGATGCCCGCCCGGCCGCTATCGCTCTATGTCCACCTGCCCTTTTGCCGCGATGTCTGCCTGTTCTGTGGCTGCCATGCCGTTCACACGCGGGATGAAAGGCGATCCGGTCCCTACCTGGCCGACCTGGAACGAGAGATCGTTGCCACCGCCGCGCGCCTGGACGGTGCGCGCCCGGTGGTACAATTGCATTGGGGTGGCGGCACGCCGACGTTTCTGGGCCCTGATGAGATGGCCGTGCTTTCCCGCCTCCTCCGCACCCATTTTGCCTTCGATGCCGGCGCGGAGTGCGGCATTGAAATCGACCCGCGGGTGGTCTGTGACGCGCAGTTGGAAGTCCTGCGGAGCGAGGGGTTCAAGCGGGTTTCCCTCGGGGTGCAGGATCTCGACCCGGCGGTGCAGCAGGCAGTCCACCGTATCCAGCCCCGGGAAATGACCGAGGCAGTGGTGGCCCGGGTGCGGGCACATGGGTTCACCAGCGTGTCGATCGACCTGATCCATGGACTTCCCCGGCAAACGCGGGCGGGATTCCGGCAAACCGTCGATGCCGTGGTGGCCATGGCACCCGACCGGATTTCGCTCTTTGCCTTTGCCTACCTTCCAGAGCGTATCCGCCACCAGAGGGCCATCGATCCGGCGGAGCTGCCCGCTCCGGAGGAGCGCCTCGCGATGTGGGCTGACGCGGTGTCACAACTGGCCGCGGCCGGTTACCGCCACGTTGGGATGGATCACTTCGCCCGTCCGGACGACGACCTCTGCCGGGCCCAGGACGGGGGGACACTCCAGCGCAATTTCCAGGGATACAGCACCCATGGTGGGTGTGACTTGTTGGGTTTCGGGGTTTCGGCGATCAGCAGCCTGGGCCGGTGCTATGCCCAAAACGAAAAAGACCTGCCCCGCTACGGGCGCTTGGTGCGCGAGAACGGACGGGCCACGGTGCGGGGCCTGCGCCTGAGCGATGATGACCTGGTGCGGCGCGAAGTGATCATGGAACTGATGTGTCATTTTGCCGTTGATTGGGGGGCGACCGGGTTCCGGCCCGGTCCTGCAGAACTGGCGGCGTTGGACGGGATGGCCCGCGACGGCCTCCTGGAACACGACCCGTACGGTCTCCGGGTCTTGGGTCCCGGACGTTTCTTCATCCGCCGCATTGCCCGGGTCTTCGACGCCCACGCGGCGGTCCAACCGACGGCTTACTCGCGGACATTCTGAACTCGGATAGAAACTTTTAGTTTTTGGTCAGGGAGTAGCAGGTGCAACCGATCACGCTCCAGCCGAGACTCAGGAGGTAGCACAGCCACCCTCCGGTGGGTAGGTGGGGGGCGGCCCAGAGGGCGGCACACATGCAGACGACAGCCATCAAGACCGCGCCCCCGGCCAGGCCCCCACGTTCGCAGGCAGCCATCCATGATTTGCGTCGCCGCTGGTCAGGAGACATAGACGGCGCGGCTCCGGAGTAGGGGTTGGAGTTCGAGGCGCTGGCGCAGACGGGCCAGGGGATGGCGTCGTCCCGTGAAGGCCGCTTCCCAGCCGTGATCGATCCCGAGGCCGCAATGCGGGCAGTGCCCGTGGAGGGCGTCGACGTCGGCGGAGTTGCTGTCTTCCTGGCAGTGGGGGCATTGGATGAGGGTTTCCATGTTTTTTCCTTTCTTGGTTGTGGAAACCAGCGTACGACATGGGGTCGGACACTGGATGTCCTATGCCTGCGGCCAGAATAAAAAATTAAAACATCATGAAGACCTCCCCCTCCCGCCATTCCCGCCCCCCGCTGGCCCGCATGCTCCGCCTGCATGAGGAGTTGTCCGCCGGACGCCACCCGAACTGCCGGTCGATGGCCCGGGAGTTCGAGGTATCGGACAAAACCATCCAGCGGGACTTCGATTTCATGCGCGACCAACTGGGGTTGCCGTTGGAATATGTGCCGGAGAAGTTCGGCTTCCGTTACACCGAAGCGGTGACGGCCTTCCCTTCGATCCAGGTGAGCGAGGGGGAAATGGTGGCCCTGTTTGTGGCCCAGAAGGCGATGTTGCAGTATCGCGGAACGCCTTTCGAGAAGCCGTTGGCCGCGGCTTTCCGCAAACTCACCCAGGGACTGAAAGACCAGGTGTCGTTCGAAGCCTCGGATTGGGAATCGTTCTATTCCTTTCGCTCGAGCGGGGCTCCGGTTTCCGACCTGGAACAATTCGAGATCCTGGGACGGTGTCTGCGCGAATCCCTGGAGGTGGTGTTTCCTTATCGGAAACTGCGCAGCCGTGAGGCCGAAGAACGCCGCGTCGAGCCCTACCACCTCGCCTGCGTGGAAAACCAGTGGTATCTCTTCGGGCGCGATCTGTCCCGCGACGGGGTGCGGACCTTTGTGCTCGGACGCATGGGGCCGGTGCGGTCGACCGGACGGGCTTTCCGCCGGCCGGCGGACTTTTCCCCGGCCAAATTGCTCGCTGGCAGCTTCGGCGTTTTCAGCGGGGACAAGCCGCGCTTGGTCCGGGTGCGTTTCGACGCCTTTGCCTCACAGTTGGTGCGGGAACGCCAGTGGCATCCCTCGCAGCGCATCCGTGAATGGAAGGACGGGATCGAAGTGGAGATGACCCTGACCAGTCTGCCCGAGGTGGAGCGCTGGATACTGAGTTGGGGGGCCCACGCCCGGGTGATGGCCCCGCTCGAACTGCGCCGCAGTATCCAGGAGGCCTTGCGGCAGGCGCTGTCAGCTTATGGCTGAGCCGTAACGCAGCAGTTGTTCACCACGAAATTCGCGAAGTCGAAATAGTTGGATATGAATGCAATACAGAGCGACCCAATCGTATTGCCCTTGGATTCAATCTCACCGATTGGTGAATTGGATTTCTGCATTATCCAACTCCCCCAAATCTAGCGCCCTTTCCGCCCAGGTGGATGAACTGAATTTTTAGTCTTGGCCCATTGCGTTGAATGGGCAGTGGTTTCATATCGTCTCTCTTACTCGATCTCGTGCTCGTTCTCTCCCATTCAAAGAGCACGAGAATGAAAAAGTGTATGAGAACGAGTGCTAGAGCAATTCCGGATTAGATAGGCACAATAGACTGTACAATCCCTGTCCGATGCCGTACCAAACTGGGGATGAACCCATTGAGTGCAGATTTAAGGAAGCGGATCATTGCAGCGCGTAAAAAAGGCCACCGTATCGTC
>JANRJG010000040.1 GCA_033875315.1 Candidatus Methylacidiphilales bacterium | reverse complement strand
GTTGTTTTGCGTGAACCCGTCCTCCAGGCGAGGCCCGGAACGGGGCGAGCCGTTCCCGAGGTTTGCCTTCCCCCAGGCGTGAGCGGGGGAAGGCCGAAGCCCATGGGGAAACCGAGGGAAGTCGCAACACTTTGCGACGGGGGAAATCGGGGAAACGCCCTGTGCCACAAGGACTTTCCGGTACTGGAGGGTATCCCCACAGTGGGGATACCCGTGGGGAGGGGTTGCCATTAAGGACAAGAGGCCTCAAAATGGGTTCTAAGGCTGGTTAACAACCGCCCCTGTCGCCGCCAGGCACCAAGCCCCCTCCGCCTACAGCCGTGCGGAACCAATGTTAGTTTTTTTAGGGGCGCGGCCTCCGGCTACGCCCTGGAAGGCATTGCGGCTCTCGGCAGCGACCCGGCCCGTTGCCGGGCGCACTCGTCCCGCTGAGCGGGGCTCGCTCAAGTGCTGCCTCATGGCCGCTACACGCGGCCTCGCACATCCAAGACACCAAATTCTGACGCCCGGATTGATTTTGTTGACTGTATCCGGCCAAGCGAATCTGTAAGTGCCTGCTTTGAAGCCTCAAATCCCCTCGACATCGAGCTGGTGCCCGCCATACTGCTATGACTGATACATGAGTCCGCGCGTCCTCCTTTACCATGATGCCAATAGGCCTTGGCGCAGGTTCCAAACGAGCCACGAACCCTGGCTTGAAAAGCCAGGCTATCCTGCCCGCTGGATTCATCATCCGGGTGTCACTGCTGAACCTGCCTTCACCCGTTTTGAACTGGTCTGGAATTCAAAAAAAACGGAATCCCTCCTTTTCCACGTCAGTGCCGACGAACGTTACCAGCTACTCCTGAATGGTCGGCCCTTGGGCGAAGGACCGGAACGCAGTCACCTCCACCACTGGAAATTTGAAAGTTACCAAGTCAAACTCGCCAAGGGAACCCATCGCTTGGAAGCCCTGGTTTGGAGCCTGGGTGCAGCGCGCCCCTGGGCCCAGACTTCGATCCGCCACGGCTTTCTGCTTTGGCCTGAAGCGACAGATTTGATCCCGCGCTTCGCCACAGGCACGGCTCCCTGGCGCAGCCAATCACTTCCCGGATTTCATATTCTGCCGGTCGATCCCGAACTTCACTGCGAGCCCGGCGGCGGACCGGGCATGGGTTTGGACGGAGCGCCAAAGCTGCGCGGTTCAACCCGCTCTGCGATCAACGGCCTGCCCGCGCGTTCGTCCACGGAACGTCTGTATCCAGGACGGAACGAACACGCCTTGGAACCCGCAGAACTGCCCGCGCAACAGACTGGCGTGCTGGAAAAAGCCACAGCCCACATCGTAATGGACTCCCCGGGCAGGAAGGCCTGGCAAAAAAACTTCCCCCCCCCACATGATCCCGCGTCGCGTTCCGTATGGGAAAGGCTTTGGTCCCTAGGGAACCACCTGCGGCTCCCACCCAACCGAACGCTGGAGGTGGTTTGGGATTTGGGCCACTACCAATGCGGTTACCCCCACATCACACTGGACGCCCTGAAATCAAGCGGAGCGAGGATCGAATTTCTGGTGGTAGAAGCCCCCTTCGATGGACCCGAAGGTTTCATGGAAAAAAGCAGGAGGGACGAAGTAGGAGCCCGGTTTTTCCGAGGCCTTACTGACCGCTTTGAGCCCGCTGCCTCAGCAGGTGAACTCCAGAAATTCCGCCCACTCTGGTGGCGCGCCGGACGTTTTCTCCTCCTGCGTATCCACACCGGAAGCTATGGACTGTTGATCCACCGGCTCGGTTGGGAAACCACGGGCTATCCCCTTCGGCCTTCGCTGCCCAAAGTATCTGATTCGTCTTTGCAAAAGATTCTCACCACATCCCTTCGCACCCTGGAGAGATGCTCCCACGAAACCTACATGGATTGTCCTCATTACGAGCAACTGATGTATGCGGGCGATGGTCGCATCGAGGCCCTGTTGACCTACTGTTCATCCGCCGACACCCGGCTGGCCCGCAAAGCGTTGCGGCTCTTCGACCAATCCCGTGCCAACCCCCGGGGCCTGCCCACGGATGCCGTCCCGGGCCCGCACAAGATGATCCCTCCCTTCGCCCTGTGGTGGATTTCCATGATCCACGATTACGCCCTCTGGCACGGCGAACCGGCATTCATCCGGACCCTGCTGCCCGGTGCCCGGCATGTCGCCGATCAATTCCTGGCTTCCGTGGACGAGAAAGGAATAGCCCATCAGCTCGAAGGCTGGAATTTTTATGATTGGTGCTGGCCGGGGGGCATTCCCCCGGGCGGGAAGGCGGGAGAAGCCTGCTCCCTACTGCAATGGCAGCTCATCCTCGTGCTCGGTCAGTTGGAGGAGTTGGAATCCTGGATCGGACAACCGGAGCGAGCCCGGGTCTGGCGGTCGCACACCGATAATCTCATCCGTGGTAGTCGGGCGTTCTGGTCCGCTGGCCGCGGCCTCTACGCCGACACGCCCAGGGGTCGCACTTTTTCCCAACACCCCCAAAGCCTGGCCCTGTTGTCCGGCCACGTTCCCACATCCAAAAGGAAATCCCTCCTGCAAGCACTGGAAGATCCCCGGCCCGGGGTCACCCGGGCGGGTGGATACTTCACCCACTACGTCTTTGCCGCGCTCTTGCAACACGGACGTACGGCCGCGTTTTTCAAAGGCCTGCAACCGTGGCGGGATGCCCTCGCCCAAGGCTTCACCACTTTTCCCGAAACTTTCGGCGCGACCCGGTCGGACTGCCATGCCTGGAATGCCCACCCGCTCTATCATGTCATCACTGAATTGGCCGGATTGCGTCCGGAACGCCTGGGAGGTCGCCACTGGATTTTCGACCCCCAACCTGGCCCACTCCAGCGAATCGCCCTCCGGATTCCACGCGATGGGGGCTCCTTGAGTGTAAAAATCAAAACGACTGCGGGAGAAAGGTTGGCCCAACTCACCATCCCCTCCCACCTGGAAGTGCGTGTCCGGCAGAAAGGGAAAGTCCGTGTGCTAGAAAAAGGGACCCATGCCCTGCGCTTCCCCGAACTGCCCTGAGTTTTCTCCCCATCCACCCTGCCCTCCATGGATTTCCAGCCTCCACTCCAACCTTTGCCTGTGACCGCGCACTTCCAACTGCCTGACCACCATGTCTGGTGCGACAGCTTGGTCGAAGACAACACAGGAACTTACCGCTTTTTTTATTCGCGCTGCCCGAAAGCTGTCGGCTTTGTATTCTGGATTAGGCAATCCAAATTCGCCCGGGCCGTTGCCATTTTGCCCATCAAACCCTGGCAGCCTGAAGAACTTGTCCTGCCCCTGCGTGGCGATAGCTTCTGGGACAGCAGTTGCACCCACACCCCCCCCTTGTTGAAGACGGACGAGGGCTGCCATCTCTTCAACATGGGCAACCACGGCAACGGGGATTGGTTCGAACACCGCAACCCCCAGCGCAACAGACTGGCCCCTACCGGCTCGCCGCTAGAGCCTGGGCAGCGCACCGATCACCCCTTGACCGAACCATGTGAGGATTTCCCTGATGCCCTCATGTGCAGCCATCCCGCCGCTACGACCCGGCTCCTAGGAGGCTATTTCATAATTTACGTTGGGGCAGACAAAGAAAAGCTCCTGTTCTTGGGTGGGCCGGAGGTCCACCTCACCGATCTGGCCTACCGGATCTACGGTCCTTATCGAAGACAAATTTGCTTCCTTTTCACCGCCAAGGGCAGCGATTTCTGGCGACAGATCCTTTCATTTGGACACAGGAGGGGAACGATCAAGCAATCGTCAAAGACAGGTAAAGCCACTTCTCCGGATAGGAACCTTCGCCGGCCTTCTTTGAATCGACTGACGGCCTTTGCTAACAGAACATCCTCATCCTACTGGTCGTCTCGATCGCTCTTGTTTGGAAGGACGGCGAACAAGAAAAGGAACGTCGGCTTGTACATCCCAAATTTTTTCTCAAAAAAGTGCTGCCGACGGCGCTTTGCTGCGCGGCCCTGTTCGATAATGACCGGACCGGCAATATCCAATTCCCGCTTTCGCCCGCAAATAACTAACCATACTCCAACACTCCCATGAACCTCCAGCCCACCCGACTCAAACCACATCCCCTCTTTTCATCCCACGCCGTCCTGCAACAGGGACAACCCAACCCGGTTTGGGGATGGGGCACCCCCGGTGCCTGCGTCACCCTTTCCTTCAGAAGCCATGAGTTCACCACCCGGGTAACCCCGAACAAAAATTGGCGCATCGATCTTCCTCCCCTGACCTCACATCCAGGATCCTCCCTGCACCTCACTTCGGACGACGAATGCCTTATTCTGGAGAACGTTGCCGTGGGTGAAGTGTGGATCGGCTCGGGCCAGTCCAACATGGAGTGGCCCTTGCAGTTCTCCGACCATGCCTACCACGAAATCCAATCGGCCACCGATCCGCTCATCCGTTTGTTCACTGTTCCCCGTTTCCCGTCCCTCGAACCCCGCGCCACCCTGCCCTCCACCTCGTGGTCTCCATGCAGCCCGGAATCGGTGCGGAATTTCTCCGCAGTGGCCTACTTCTTCGGGCGGAAGCTGCGCCAGGAGCTCGACGTGCCCGTCGGATTGATCCATGCCTCCTGGGGAGGTTCGGCCATCCAGCCCTGGCTGCCCCACCATGACGCGTCGAAAGCCTCCGCCGTGGTTGATTCATTTGCGACCCAGTGGCGTGCTTGGGCGGAGAAAGAGTGCCACTCCGATCCCGGCAACACCGGGGAAAAAGACGGCTGGGCCAAGCTGGATTACGACGACCACGACTGGCAGGTCACCCATCTGCCAGGAATCTGGGAAGCCGAAGGACTGGACATAGATGGGGCCGTCTGGTTCCGCAAAGAACTGGAGCTGCCCGCCCATTGGGTGGGACGCGACCTGGTCCTGCATTTCGGGAAAGTGGACGACTTCGACACCACCTATTTCAATGGGGAAATCATCGGTGGACTCGATCGCCGGACTGCGCTGGCCGGAACCACCCAGCGCGTGTATGTCGTCCCGGGAAAACTCGTCCGGGCGGGAAAAAACGTACTCGCGACAAGGATTTTTGACCATGCCGGGGGCGGCGGCATGCTGGCGGACAGTCCCTGGCATTTCACCCTGATTCTGAGCAGCAGCCACGAACAGCGGTTCCTGGCGGGAGAGTGGCGAATCAAAGTGGAGAATGCCCTGCCATCCAAACCCGGAACCATCTGGGCTTCGATGCCCAACGCACCGCTCGACTACCATGCCCAGTTCGAGCCTTCCATGCACCGGGCCTCCCTGTTCAATGGCATGATTGCCCCCCTGGCTCCTTACGGTCTCCGGGGCGTTTTGTGGTATCAGGGGGAAAGCAACGCCCACGAAGCCCACCTCTATCCCGGCTACCTGCGCGAATTGGTGGAAGGCTGGCGTGCCTGGTGGAATGACGAAAACCTGGCATTTTATATCGCGCAACTGGCCGATTGGCTCCAGGGCCAGGATGCCGTCCTGCCTGAAAGCCGGAGCCTTTGGTCGGAACTACGCGAAGCCCAAACCCGAGTGCTCGAGCTACCCCGAACCGGTCTGGCCGTGACCAGGGATCTCGGCGATGCCTACGACATCCACCCCCGGAACAAACAGGGCGTGGGACTCCGCCTGGCTTTGCAGGCCTTGAAAAAGACTTACGGAATAAACCTGCCTGCCGACGGCCCCACTCCCCTCTCCACCTCGTTCTCACCGGGCAAGGTGACCCTCCAATTTGTGCACACGGATTGTGGCCTGCAAACCAGCGATGGAGGGCCCCTCCGAGGGTTTATTCTAGGAGATGCAGCCGGGAATTTCTATCAAGCTGATGCCCGCATCGTCGGTAGTGACAGGGTGGAAGTCAGCAGCTCCCACGTGCCCACTCCAACTGCCGTGCGTTACGCGTGGTTGAGTTACAGCGATGCCAATCTGGAAAACGCTGCGGGGTTGCCCGCAGGGCCCTTCCGCAGCGATGCCCCGCCCTTCGGCAGTATATCCTGACCCGTAGCATAGTAAAGCCATCAACGCTTATGACCACCGTCCAAAGCCTGCGTTGCGAATACCGGACCGACCCGTGGGGTCTGGACATGGCCTCACCCCGGCTGAGCTGGATTGCTGTTTCCTCAAAACGTGCACACGTCCAAAAGGCTTATCAGATTATTGTTTCCCTTAATCCGGAACACTTGCAGATCGACCAAGGCGAACTCTGGGACAGTGGCTGGGTGGAATCGAACAGGCAAAACCAGATCGAATACGCTGGAAAATCACTCGAATCGCGCATGCACTGTCATTGGAAAGTCCGCATTCGGGACCGGGAGGGCAGCGTGTCGCCCTGGAGCGAACCTGCCAGTTGGACGATGGGGCTGATCCACCCTCAGGACTGGAGCGCACACTGGATCGGCATGGAGGAGGCTTTGGGTGTGAAACCCGGCCGATGTGATACCCTCGATCCCCGGGCGGATGACGGTTCGGGCTTGTTAGCCACTCCGCGCTGTCTCAGAAAAACATTCCATATTTCCCAACCGATCCGCCGCGCCACCCTGCACGCCACCGCGCTCGGACTCTATGAGCTGCGAATCAACGGCCAACGGGTAGGCGACCATCTCCTTACCCCGGAATGGACCAATTACCACAAACGGGTGCAGATCCAGACCTGGGATGCCACGGCATTGCTCAGGAAAGGAACCAATACCCTGGGGGCTTTGTTGGGCAATGGTTGGTTCAGCGGCCTTTTCCAGAATTGGCCCTGCACTGTACGCATGTACGGGGACCATCCCCTCTTGTTGGTGCAACTGGAAATCGAATCGTGTGATGGCCTGATCCAAACCGTCAACTCCGACGACACTTGGCGGGGAACGCTTGAGGGTCCGTTGCGTTTTTCCGGAATCTACGAGGGCGAGACCTACGATGCCCGTCGGGAGATGCCGGGCTGGGATGGCCCAAACTTTGATGACTCGCAATGGCGGCCTGTGCAGGTCATTCCCAATCCGGGTGCAGGACGGAGAACATGGAGCAGGGGCGAACCCATCCGCGTATCGCGGGAAATCAAGCCGGTCGAAATCACCGAACCACTGCCGGGAGTTTATGTCTTCACGTTCCCACAAAACATGGTAGGTTGGACGCGATTGCGGACGCGGGGTCCCTCGGGACAGACCATCGAACTCCAGCATGGGGAAATGCGCCAGCCCGATGGTACTGTTTTCACGGAAAACCTGCGCGTGGTCTGCCAAAAACACCAAAGCCAGTTGGACCGGTTTATCTTGCGGGGTGAGGGAGAGGAAACCTTCGAGCCCCATTTCACCTACCATGGCTTCCAGCACGTCGAAGTGCGCGGCCTCCGGGAAAAACCCACTCTCGACACCCTCACCGGGGTGGTCTTTCACACCACCTGCCCGGAGACAGGAAGCTTCACTTGTTCCGAACCTTTGCTCAACCGGCTGGCGCAAAACATCCTTTGGTCGCAAAGGGGGAACTTCATGGGAATCCCGACCGATTGTCCCCAACGCGATGAACGCTGTGGTTACACGGGAGACGCCCAGTTTTTTGTCCGAGCTGCCGTTTATAACATGGATATTGCCGCATTCTTCAGCAAGTGGCTGGTGGATCTCTGCCAGGACTCGCAACTTCCGGGTGGGTGGTTCGCCGACCACGCACCGCACTACTGCACCCCAGGGGCCGGTCCCAACATCGGCTGGTCGGATGCCGGCATCATCTGTCCCTACGAAATCTACCGCACTTACGGAGATACCCGGGTCATCCGGGAACACTATCCCGCAATGCAGCGGAAAATGGAGTGGTTGAAACGGCATTGCCCCCAACATCTCTTCACCGGGCCCGTCGGAAATGGAGATTGGTTGAACAAAGGCGGAGGGGTGTGCAAGGAGGTCCTGGGAACAGCCTATGCTGCTTATGATTTCCATCTGATGGCAGAAATGGCCCGGGCCATCGGTGAAGAAGCGGACGCCCGGCGTTACCAAGAAGAGTCCCACTGTATTGCAGAAGCTTTTGCCGCCTCTTATCTCGACGCGGAAGGCCATATTCAAGAAAGCAGCCAAAGCGGCTACGCCTTGGCATTTACCATGCAGCTAGTTCCCATGTCTCTCAGAAAGGCCATGGCGGAACGATTTGCGGGTGAACTGGAACGATTCGACTGGCATCCGGCCACGGGTTTCATCGGGACACCCCGGCTGCTTCCGGCCCTGCATCAGGCCGGACTCGACCAGGCGGCCTACCGACTGCTCCTGACCCGCACGAGTCCTTCGTGGCTTCATCCCATCACATTGGGATCGACCACCATCTGGGAACATTGGGATTCGTGGGATGGGCAAAATCCCAAGGGCGGCATGAATTCCCTCAACCACTACGCCTTCGGCTCAGTCGGCGAATACCTCTTCGCCCACATCGGCGGCATCCAGGCCGAATCCCCAGGTTACGAGCAAATCCGTATCCAACCGGTCATCCGCGAAGGGCTCACCTGGGCGCACACGGCTTATGATTCCATCCGTGGCCGGATCGCCACTGCCTGGAAACTGGAAGAGGGCCGCCTGGTCCTTGATGTGACCATTCCGGCCAATACATCGGCCACTGTATTCATTCCGACGAAGGACGCCTCACAACTGACAGAACACGGAATACCGATTGGAAATGTGGAAGATGTCCACTTCCTGAAAATGGAAGGAAGCCATGCCGTTCTGCAAGTGGGATCCGGCAGCTATCACTTCGCCACCCTCATCGATTCCAACTTGGGCGATAAAAACACCGGCTAGTTTGCCGCATTCCTGTTTTTTTGGACGATTTCGAGGCTGCGGCGGGCGCACTCAGAAATGGCAATGGGATGATAGTCAATCACAGCGGAACACAGGGTGTCGTTGAGCGGTTTTTTCCACTTGTCTGGAATACGCTCCACACCATGTATGGTGCCCCAGATCGAACCCACGGTGGCTCCGTTGCAATCGGTATCCCATCCGCCCATCACCGCCAGGGTCACGGTCTTCTCAAAATCACCTCCGCCCAAAAGCAGGGCCGCCACAACCAGGGCCGCATTGTTGTTGGTATGCACCCAATGATAGTGCCCGAAAGCCTCGTATAAATCGTCCAACACGGCCTCAAAACGCGCAAAATCAAAACGGTGTCTCCGGCATATTTCCAAGGTGTGGATGATATCCGCATGCAGCCGCGAGCGGGCGGGAATCTCAGCAAGCCCGGCTTGCACCACTTCGAGGGGATTGCTGAGCACGAAACCCGCCGCAATCATGGCGGCAACAAACATTTCCCCGTAAATGCCGTTCTTTACATGGGTCATCCGCGCATCCCGCCAGGCAAATTCAGCCGCCTGTTCCGGATTCCCCGGTGCGGCATAGCCCCAGGAATCGGCGCGGATCTGGGCTCCAATCCATTCACGATAGGGATTCTGGTGGGTGGCCACCCAATTCCAGTCAACCGGCTCGTCCACCCATCCGGGAATACGGTAGCGGATAACCAGATTCCGATAGGCCTGTGTTTCCGCCGTGCAGACAAAGTTATAACTCAAATGATCCATCCATGCCGCCGCAACATCCCGGGTGGTAAAGCTCGAACCCGCATTCCTCATGACCAATTGCCCGAGGACGGTATAAATAATATCGTCGTCGCTCTCCATGAAACGGATGCCATCACGCCGGGAACCCGGACACTCCGGCTTGCCTGTTTCGTGATCCGCAGGCGAAGCGGACGGGAAGTAGTCGCAGAGCGGGTATTCCCCTGGCAGAGCGGAAAGAAAGGCCTTTATACGCTGCCGCCCGTTCATCTGCGGAATGTTGCCGTAGGAAAAACACTCCACCGGACGACCCAACGCGCACCCAATGGAACGACCCAGCCAGGCTCCATGGAGTCGCTGGAGTAATTCTTCGTCCCCGTAAGGCAGGAGCGCAGATCTCCAACCTGGTCCGCGTGCGGCATGGATTTCCGCGAGGTTATTGGGTTCGTGATAAGGGAAATCCTCCAGGACCGGCAGTTGACTAACTTCCCGCCACAACAAAAAAGCCCCCTGATGGTCGGAGGGATCCAGGGCTTCGGCCCGCTTTTGGATCGATCCGACTAAGATGCAATCCTTGCCTTCTTCCAACGACTGTTGGCATTCGTCGAGCACCAATTTCCGGCCAGCATCCCAGCCCCGCAGAAAAGGGATTTCAGGAAAGTCTGCACTCATCGATTTGCGGTTCTGATTACAGACGGGGTGGAATTGGTTTATTGCGCCGGATACCTATCCCTGATCACAGGCAGATACCCCTCAAAATCCAATTCCCAGAAGCGAATAAAATTTCCATTGAGTTGCCAATAAAAGGCGCCGATGACATAGCCTTCCTTTCCTGTATGGGTTTCGTGCAATATCTCCCAGGCATACCAATCTACGGGAAGTTGCATGGGGATGGGTTCCCATGGCCCGTAGGGCGAGTTCGCCATGAAGGCCCCGGCGCCACCCGCACTGGTTATCAGATACCACTTGCAAGAATGCTCAAATACGTTGGGGCTTTCAGGAACCGGATCAGTCTGTAGGACCGCGCCCAAGTCCTCCCATTCAAGAAGGTCATGCGAACGGGCCAGCGCAACAGCCCCACGCCCGTTGCCGTGGAGCACACAAGTATACATCAAGAAGACCCCATCATGATGGATCACATGCGGGTCGCGGCAATCCGCCCAAACCCCTTCCCGCCAGGCGGTCCACGAAGGACCGGAATACACCGGATTCTCCTCGTGACGCTGCCATTGGAAAAGATCGGCACTGGAGGCCAACCCGAGCCATTCCGTGAGTTGGTCATCGAAACCAGTGTAAAGCATCTGCCACTGGTTGGCGTGACGGAACACACAGGGAGCACTGACCACCTGGCTTTCCCACGTGGCGGGAACCACCGGTAGAATCCGGGGATGGATCTCCCAGCTTCGCAAATCGGTACTGGTGGCATGACCGAAACACTTTTCATTGCCCGGCAAGTGCCATTGCTGCGAACAATCATCCGCCTTCCCCACATTGTAAAACAGGTGGTAAGTTTCCCCATCCTTGAGGAGGAAGAAATCCTTGTAGTATTCCCCCGGGACGCGGAACTCCCCCAGTCCGCTCCTCTTCTCGATCAACTCCGCGTTTGCCATCTTCAGGCCCGGATTCAGGGAAGCACCACCGGGGTCCACAACCGGGGATCCGGTTTTTTGTCGGACCAGATCGGACGCCAGGTGAGGTTTTGTTTCAATTCCACCCCGGCCACATCGGCATCGTTCACCCGAACATTCACATACAGGGTTCCGGAAGTCAGCGCGGCTTTCGGCACTGTGAGACGATACAACGTGTGGTTTCCCGCCACCCGGTCGACCACCGCCTTGGCCGGTAATTCCGCCCCTTCCAGCGTGCTGGATGCAACAGCCACCCCGACCCGTCCCACCCGGATGACGCTCAACTTGCCCCCGGCCGGTTGAAGGGCAATGTCCACCGAGTCACTCTTGTTCAGGTCTTTCGCGTTGGAAGCGGGCAAGTCCTTGTTGTCCCGCACATCCACCACCACAACGAACGAATCAGGATCAAGTCCAAGCCAAACCGATCCGCTGAGATCATCCTCGCCCTGGTACCAGTTCGAGCTGTCCGGGAAGGCATCAAAGTAATTCTTGATACCGCCCGGATCGAGGATGCCCGTCCGGGGTTGCTTCAACCAGGCCTCGGCCGTCATGGCCAGAACGGATCCTTTGAGTTCTTCCAGCGGCTGGAGGAAGCGCAGGCCACTGGCCTGGGTGGCGACTTCCGAACCGTCCAGACGCAAGGTCCACTTGATTTCTTTCGGGCCGTCCGAGCCCATCTTTTCTTTTTCCAGCTCGGCCGGTCCGGCCGTGAGCAGTTTCCAGCCCTGGCTGCCACTCAGGACGAGGAAGGTCACCAAATTGGTGCCTTTGCGCAGTTTGGCTTCGACTACGTGGTCATCGATCGAATAGCCCCCTTGGTTGCCTTCCTTCAGTGTATCGAGAACCTTAACGCCATTGACATAGCAGGCCATCCACCAGTCGGCCGAAGCCCCCAGCTTCACGGTCTGTTCGGAGGGACTCTCCACTTCGGCAAATACCAGCGCGGCCTGACGTTCTTTCGGTCCTCCGCCGAGGGCGGAGATATTGAGAATCTGGTCCTGGAGAGGCAGCAGGCGTCCCTTGATCTCACGACCTTTGACGGTCAAACTTTGGGGTATCTGCTTGAACGTGGCAGGGTCGAAATCACCTTCTCCAAATCCGGTATAAACCATCCAGTTGACCGGCCATGCCAGGGCAGTCCCGGTGGGATTCAAATTGATATCCACTTTGGCCACGGCTTCACCACTCCCCGGCAACGCGACTTCCTGGGTTCCGGAAACTGGGGTTCCAGCTATCTCATAGGACAGTTGGGCCTTGGCGGGCGATTTCCCTGGGTTGCGAACCTTGACCCGCACCGGGGTTTGTTTTCCAGGCAGCAAATTGACCACAGGATCCGCCTCAATGGACGAGGGCAGAACTTTCAACGCTTTGGCGTTTCCCTGCCAGGAGATGAAAAGCGGATCGGCCCCCACACCGATTGACAACACCCCATCTTTGCTGGCCCGGCGCACCTTTCTGTTTCCGAATAAATCTGCCGACACCACCCCCTTGTCCGTGTCCCGGAGACCTCCCAATTCCAATGTACGGTAAACGGTGTTTTCCTCGCCCCCCCAGGTCACGAGGACATTTCCCTGGCCGTTGGGTTTCTCGAAGACGTAACCCTCGGCGCCCGACTGGTCAAAATCGAACAGCCGGCTGAATTGATACCCCCGGAGCATTTCCACCGTGGTGCGGTAGGCCAGAATGACCGGACGCGGTTCTTGGGGTGTTTTCAATGAAGAATAAGAGGCTTCGGCACCGGTGAAATAGAGCCGGAACCAATAAAACAACGGGGAACCCACGGATTGGGCGTAAACCAGCTTTTGAATCGCCGTGCGGGCTTGGATTCTTTCTTGGCGTGCCGTTTTGGCGGCAAAGCCCGATTCAGTGTCTGCTAGTGGCTTGTCTGCCTTGTCCGTGCCACGGATGATGGCGGCAATCCGCTCATAGGCTTTCCGCTCCGAATCCGCCCCCGGCCCGTGACCGTGATAGGCCAGAATGTCGATTTTCGATTTCGGCACCTTCTCGACAAAGGACTTGGAACGACGCATCCCGTCTTCACCAAAGAAAGCCAGCCCGCCATTCATCACTTTGGCCCCAGGATTACCCCGTTTGATGGCATCGCGGAGGGTGACGAATCCTTCCAGGTAATCCTCGATGGGACCCGGATAGAAGAAAGTCAGATCGGGCTCGTTGCCCAATTCGTAGTAGGTCACACGGTCCTTGTAACGGGCGGCAAAGGCTTCGGCTTGGCCGGCCAGTTCCGCCACTGCGGCGGCCCGCTGTTTGGCATCCGGATTGTAACGCGGTTCCGGCATCATCTGGGTGCTCAACCCCGCTTTGCCATAAATTTCCAGGGCCTTGTCCATGGCGGCGAAATCCGTGATGGCCGGGCCGCCGTTGCGGAAGATGTCCACGCCCATCACCGTGGCCCACTGGACGAAGGCCGGATGGTCCAGCGGAGATCCCTGCACCACATCCAATCCATAAAGAAATTCCTTGTCTCCCGCTTTCGGTAAAACCACCGGACTGTGGATGGCGAAGGAAGTCTCGTGTTCATAGAGATTCTCAAAGCCCGTCGGCGTTTTCGCATCCGTTTTCAACCGGATGGTATAAACTCCGTAGGGGAGCTTTTCCGTGCCCACGGGATAATGGATGGCATCGGCTTGGCCGGGTTTGAGTGTAAGGTTGCCCTCGGACGATCCCAGCGCCACCCCATCCGGACTCAGCAGTTGGAAGTTGTAGGCCAGATCCACTGGCTTCAGCGCAAGATTCCGCATGTGAAAATGGAGGGAGGCCTTTTCTCCCTTGGCAAAGGCAAAGATGTCCTTGTCGCCGGTGATCTTTTCCAGACGGGCCAATCGTTTCCAGTCGGGCTTGTCCGAAAGGTCGTAACCCTTCACCCGGATGCTGCGGATGGCCACATCGGTGTTGAATGCATTCAGCCGGAAATCGTATCCCTTTTCCCCTGCCGCGGGGGTTTTAGACCCGGGCACACGCTGTCCGAAAAATGCATTATCCAACCGGAACCGCAACGTCTGGAATCCGGGGTTGTTCCCCCATCCCCCCGCCACCTGTTTGGGGCCCTCGGCGGTGTCCACGATCACATTGACCGGAGCGTTGGCCTCATAGCGATAGACAATTTCCACATCCACCGCCGCCTGGGCTCCGGAGAGAAATTTGGGATCGGTCACCCGGAAATACCACGAACGCGCCCAGGGAAATTCATCAGAAGACCCCCCGGCGGCACTCCATGCTGAAACCGTGCCTGTTTCTTGATTGAACGTTTGGGGGGAAACGTTTCGTGGGGCAAACTCCAACCCACGGCTGACCGGTTCTTTGTCAAAAAGCACAAACAGTTCGTAAGGATCGGGAATAATGAGTTCCCGGCGGTCTTCAAACCAGGGTTTCTCGGGAGCGGCACGGGGTGGATAGGCGCGAAGCTCCAAGGCATAAAATCCGGGTCCGAGCTCGGCCGTGGGCACTTCTGCTTCGAGGGCGCTGGTGGTCCCGGCCGCCAAAGCGGAACGACCTTTGACTTCGCGCACTGTCTTGCCTTCGGCGTTCAACACCTTGATCTGCCAATCCGTCTCGGTCGGCTTCAGGGCCTCATTGCGGATGTTCCAAACCACCTTCTTGGCCTTTCCCTCTCCGGCCACAAAATTTCCCCCCTCGGGCGTCACTCCCTCAATCTTCAATAACTCGGCATAATCCGGATTGTCCGAAACATCGTATCCGGTGATTTTGACCGATCGCAGGTAGAAGTCCCCCGCGGCCGCGTTGATCCGGAGATCGTAGCCATCTACCGGAAGTTTCTTCTGATCGTTGGCAAAATCACGGGAACCGAAGAAGGCATCCTTCAAGCGGAACTTGATCGTCTTCCATTTTTTTTCATTGCCCCATCCGGTCGCTACCAATGCATTGCCGGCCCCGGAATCGGCAAAGACCTCCACTTTGGTGTTGGCTTCGTGGCAATACACAATTTCCACATCCACCAGGGGCTTCTTGCCATCGCGGAACCGGGGGTCGGTCACTTTGATCAAAAAGGAACGAGCCCAATCATCAGCCACCACAGACTGATGACCGGACTTCCAAGCCTCGCAGGCTTGGCCTTCGATGTTGATCGTCTCCGGGGTCAATCGGTCGCGAATAAACGTCAACCCGTTTTCTTTCGGTTCCTTGTCGAAAATTAACGACAATTCGTCAGCGCCGCGGACCTTCGGCAAGAAAAGGAGCGCAAGCACTGCTGCAAGTGATATTTTTACAAGCGCGTTTTTTTGTGGTGTTGTTTTCATCGGTTGGGAGGCCCTATCAGGTTTTGGTAGTGGACGGGGTCGCTTAACTGAAAGTAGAATCCGAAATGTAAAAATCAAGGTTTTTTCCGCATGCTGTGCTTAAAGTCCCGTCGTCTTCAAGGAGCCAAGCTCAAACTGTCTCCAAAGAGCCAAATAAACTTCGACATTTATTCGACAACTGATATTAGAGATATGTCACTTTGAACTCTAATTCTTCCCTAATTACCCTTAAAAATCCACCTCCCGTGTCCCCACCGTTAATGCCCATAAACGAAACGTCAGCAAAGGAACCGACCCATCCCTTAAGGGATATGCTGCAACCGGATGCCAGAATATGGGTGGAAAAAACCCTGCGTGAACTCTCCGACCGGGAAAAAATCAACCAGTTATTCCAGACCACGTTGACCCATTGGGACCAACGAATCCCACAGCAAACCCTGGTTGATCGGGTGCGTTTCAATCAGGCAGGCGGGGCCTTCATGGCCGGACGTCCTTGGAAGCAACTGCGCGATTTGGCTAGACAGGCCACGGAGGGCCAAAAGGTACCCGTCATCTTCTCCGGCGACAGCGAATGTGGTCCCAATACCCCCGCCGAGGGGGTAGCTTTCGGCTCGGCCATGGCCTTGGGGGCAATAGCCGATTTGCAAGAAGCCTGCACCCTGGCCTATGAGGTGGGCCGCGTGGCTGCCCTACAATGTCGTGCCTGCGGCGTGCGTTGGAGTTTTGCCCCCGTGGCTGATCTCAACTTCAATCCCGATAATCCCATCACCAACATCCGATCTTTCGGATCAGATCCCGAACGAGTGGGCGCCCTCGTATCAGCCTACCTCCGTGGAATGCAGGACCATGGTTTGGCCGCCACGCTCAAGCATTTTCCAGGCGACGGCATGGACTCCCGGGACCAGCATATCACCACCGCGGTGAATCCCCTCACGGAAGAAGCCTGGCAGTCCACTTATGGAAAAGTTTTCCGGGCGGGGCTCGAAGCAGGCCCCTGGAGTGTGATGGTGGGTCATCTGGCTTGGAGTGCGCGGTCCGGCCGAAACCCAAATACCGGATTGTTCCTCCCCGCCACCGCCGATTCCCGTATCCAAATCGATCTCTTGCGCAACGAGATGGGGTTTACGGGGGTCATTGTCTCAGATGCCATCGGTATGGGCGGGCTGGCCGGACATTTCAAATCAGAAGCCGACCTGGCCCTGGCCAATGTGCTCACAGGTTCCGATGTGGTGTTGTTCGTGGAAAATCTGCCCGCCGCTGCCGATACATTTCTCAAAGCGATGGACCGGGGTGAATTGACCCGGGAAAGATTGGACGCCTCAGTGCGCCGAATACTGGAATTGAAGGCAAAGGTCGGATTGACCCCACCGGCCCCCGTTCTGCCAGATGAATCAGCCTCCGCCGCCGCCTTTGCCAACCGCCACGAACATACCGTGCGTCAGGTGGCGGAAAAATCGGTCACCCTCATCCAAGACCGGAACCGCCTGTTTCCCATTAAACTTCCCCGTGGATCGAAAATCCTCGTTTTTGACCTGCCACGTGATGTTTCAGATTTGGGCAAACTGGCAGTCGTGGATGCGGCGTCGAACACCGATCCCGGAGTCCAGCCCACACTTGGGTCAAACCCTGTGCATTCCCGCCCGAAAGCCGCCTTGGCGGAGGAACTCGAAAAAGGAGGCTACGTAGTGCAATGGGTGGAGAACCTTTCCGACTATGAACGCGCCGTGTCCTGTTGCGATGCGGTTTTGTATGTTTTCCGAAACGGCCCCATGGCGGGCCGCAACAGCGGCCGCATTTCTTATAACGCCATACAGTCCCTCGACTTAGTGCGGATTTTTTCGCATTTTCCCTGCTACTTTCTTTCTCTGGGAAGCCCCTATGTGGCCTGGGAAATCCCCGTCTTGCCGAATCTGATCTGCACCTACGCCGGACACGATGCAGCACAAAGAGCCGCGGCATCCGCCCTGTTGGGCCGGATTCCCTTTGCCGGAATACTACCCGTCCACTTGCCCGAGGATTCGGGTTTTTCCCAAGTGTGTGGCCCCCTGTCGGGCCTCTGATCCTAACGACTTCTTTTCCTAATGACCACGAAACCCATGAACATCATCCGCCTAGAAGGAACCTGGAAACTACACTGTCCGAGACGCCATCTGACACTGGATGCGGAATTGCCCGGGGACACCCACAGCGCGTTGTTGAAAGCCGGTCATTTGCGGGACCCGTATTATGGTCTCCAGGAATTGGAAGCCCAGTGGGTCGGTCGGGAAAACTGGACCTATCAACGTTCTTTTAAGGCATCGCGGGACTTCCTCAAGGCACCCGGGGTCTTTCTCAATCTGGAAAACGTGGATACTTTAGCCACCGTTTTCATCAATGGGAAAGCGGCGGGTAAAACGGCCAATGCTTTCCAACGCCACCGATGGGAAGTTCGCCACCTGTTGAAAACGGGGCTGAACGAGATCCGAATCGAATTCCAATCCGCGGAAATCATGGCAGCCCGGGAGGCCTCCCTTCTCCCCTATCCTATTCCCCACAGTCAGTTTCCCATCCAATCTCAGCACCGTAATCTCATACGTAAACCCCAATGCCATGCCGGCTGGGACTGGGGCCCTTGCCTGATGGTGTCGGGCATTTATGGGGACATCTATCTGGCCGCAACCTCGTCGCCGCGCATCGAACATGTCCTTGTGACCCAAAAACATGACAAGGGCACAGTTGATCTCGAAATCACCTGCGAAATACAAGCTTCCGGCAGCGGTAAATCCACTTACGCTTTTTCCTTCGCCGGTCAAAAAACCAACGGATTATTCTCTTACACCGCAGGTTCGAACCACCTGAAAGCAACCCTTCATGTCAAAAATCCTTCCCTGTGGTGGCCCAATGGATACGGCGACCAACCTCTCGAAGATCTCCGGGTCAGCGTAGGCCATGAGTCAGTGGTAAAGCGCATCGGTTTACGCCACCTGGAAACCCGATTCCAAGAGGATGCCCAGGGACTGAGTCTTGAATTTCGGGTCAATGGTGTGCCCATCTTTGCCAAGGGTGCCAACTGGATACCGGCCGACGCCCTTCCGGCCCGGGTCAACCGCGACGTTCTGGAAGATCTGCTGGAAAGCGCCGCAAAAGCTCATATGAATATGCTCCGTGTCTGGGGCGGTGGACGCTATGAGAGTGATGACTTTTACGATCTGTGCGATGAAAAGGGCCTTCTGGTCTGGCAAGATTTCATGTTCTCCTGCTCGCTTTACCCCGCGACCGAAACGTTCCTGTCCAACGTCCGCAGCGAAGCCGAGTACCAGATCAAACGTTTGCAGCATCGCACCTGCCTGGCACTTTGGTGTGGCAACAACGAAAATGTCGGCGCCCTCAACTGGTACGAGGAATCGAAAAAAAACCGCGACCGCTACCTGGTGGACTATGACCGACTGAACGAAGGGGTGCTCGGAAACACCGTTCGCAAACTCGACCCCACCCGCACATTCTGGCCCAGCAGCCCCTGCGGGGGGCCGGGCGATTACTCTGATTGCTGGCATGATGACTCACGAGGAGACATGCATTTCTGGAGCGTCTGGCACGAAAGCAAGCCCTTCGAGGATTATCTGAAGATCCAACCCCGCTTCTGTTCCGAGTTCGGCTACCAATCCTTCCCCTCTCTGGAAAGCATCAAAACGTATGCGCCACGGGAGCAGTGGAACGTCGGCTCCCCCATCATGGAGCACCACCAGAAAAATCCCGGGGGGAATGCCCGCATCACGGAGAACATGACCCGTTACTTCCGGTTTCCGGATGGTTTTGATGCCTTTGTTTACCTCAGCCAGTTCCAACAGGGAATAGCCATAAAAACAGCGGTGGAACATTTCCGCCGGTTGCGTCCGGTTTGCATGGGGGCTCTCTATTGGCAGTTGAACGAAATGTGGCCGGTCTGCTCCTGGGGATCACTGAACTATGGAGGCAAATGGAAACTGCTCCATTACATGGCAAAAAAGTTTTTCGCCCCCGTGCTGGTTTCGATAGAACAAAAAAACGATGGGATCCTGGAAGTATGGGGGAGTAGTGACCTGATGAAAACTGTTTCCGGAACCCTGTCGATTGAAGTGATGGATTTTTCCGGCAAAACCCGGAAGCGGCTGCAGTTCCGTACGACACTCCCCGGACTCAGATCCAAATGCCTCAAGCGTTTGAAAACAGCCGATCTGGCTTCCGATCCCGCGTCGGTTTTCGTCCATGTGGAATTCAAAACTCCTGGCACCACAAGCCGGAACACCCATTTCATGACGCTTTACAAAAAATGTGAGTTGCTGAAGCCGACGATTAAAGTGTCCGTATCCCGCATTGGAAAAGACGGAGTCCTCGAATTAACCCTTGCCACCAACCGCCCCGCTTTTGGTGTCAGCCTGAACGCAGTCGGCATTCGCGGAGAGTTTGACGATAACGTGTTGACCCTTCTTCCCGGGAAAAACCATCCGTTGAAGTTTTTCCCAAAGCAGCGAACCAATCGTGAACAATTCCAGCGTTCCCTCACCATCCACAACCTCCGGGATAGCTATGCCTGATGCCAGGTCCCCGTGAAATCCTGCCACAAATCCCCTCACAGAGTGACCCCATGCCAACCGATTATGCTGCCCAAAAAGAACGCCTGAAATGGTTCAACCAGGCCCGCTTTGGCATGTTCATCCACTGGGGTCTCTATTCACTGCTCGGGCGCGGTGAGTGGGTGCGATACACGGAGTCCATTCCGACGGACGAATACCAATCCCTTTCGTCAAAGTTCAATCCGCGACATTTCGATGCCAGAAGCTGGGCCCGGCTGGCCAAAGAGGCCGGGATGAAATACATGGTCCTTACGGCCAAGCATCATGACGGCTTTTGCCTGTTCGACAGCCACCATACCAATTTTACCGCACCGCGCACGGCTGCCCAACGTGACTTCGTCGCGGAGTACATCACCGCCTGTCGGGAGGAAGGCCTGGGTGTGGGGCTTTACTTCTCCGTTAAGGATTGGGATTTTCCCGCCTACTTTGAAGGCCCGGAAAAAAACCCCCAAGGCTGGAAAAAATTGGTGGAACACTTACATAACCAAGTGCGGGAATTGCTGACGAATTACGGCCAGATCGATATTCTTTGGTATGACTGCCCGGATGACGCCAACTTCCGGGGGGGCTGGGGAGACAAGACCAAGGATATATGGCGCTCGGAAGAACTGGAAATCATGGTTCGTGCGCTTCAGCCCCAAATCCTGACCAACAACCGTTCCGGCTTGCCGGGGGATTTTGCCACTCCGGAGCAGGAAATCCCCAATGCCTATTACCAGGATGGTTTTTTTGAGTCCTGCATCACGATGAATCATTCGTGGGGTTTTTCGTCGAACGAAGGCGAGTACAAAACCTCGACTCGACTTTTGGAACAGCTGACCGCCTGTGCCGCCCGGGGGGGCAATTACTTGCTGAATGTGGGGCCGAATCCAGACGGCCAGATTTCTCCCCAGGCCGTGGACCGGCTGTTGGAAATGGGACAATGGCTCAAGATATGCGGCCAGGCCATTTATGGCACTGAGCGGATTTTACCCAACTGGTGGGACTTCTGCACCAGCGGCAGGATAACGACCAAAGGGGACAACGCCTACGTGATCATGCAGACTTGGCCCGGCGACGGCCGGATGGTCCTGGCCCAGCTCGGCAATCATGTACCCAAAGCGGAGCTGCTGGGAGCCGCCGGAACTTTGACCGTCAAGCGCAAAGGTCGACAGTTGATCGTGGAAGGGCTGCCCCATCAGCCTCCGATCCATCCGTTTAACGTCATCAAACTAACTTTGGATGGAAGTCCGCAACCCCAGTATTACTACTAGATAAACATGATTTCCTCCTGCTCATCCCCTACTGGACCCGACCTGATCCATCCCGACTTCCGGGTTTGGTTCCGACATTCCGCACAGGACACGTGGCGGGAACGCCCCGTTTCCGCCATGATGGTCGATATGCGGCGACCCCGCATGGTCGGACATGCAGTCATTCCGTCCGGTAAAAAAGTATTATTGAAAATTGTGACAAACCACCCGGCAGACCAAGCCGAGATTCGCCCAGCCCAGCCGAAATTGCTTCGAAAAAATAAGGATGGATCGCTTCGTTTGACCCTATCTGCAAATGAATCAGCCACCTTGCAGTTTTTGAACGACCCCGGCATCTGCTTGCACCTGAATGTGCGGCCGGGTAAATGGGCGACGACCACGCGCCCTCAAAAAAACGTGCTGCACTACAAACCGGGATTCCACGTGATCCCCGGGGGTGTGCTCAAACTCCAATCGAATCAGACCCTTCAGCTTGACGATGGAGCCGTTCTGCGCGGTCGTCTCGAATGCTCCGGCGTGGAGAACGTCCTCATTCGGGGGCTGGGAGTCATCGATCTGCTAGCAGATTGTCCCCCGGACCCCAGAAATGAAATAGCCCCCAAAGCGCCTGCCCTCAAAATCGTTCACAGCCGAAACGTCCGGGTGGAAGGCGTGACCCTGCGTAATCCATCGCATTACGGCGTCATGTTAGGTCAGTCAAAAAATATTCATATCAACCACGTCTCCATTTTCACCCACTGCCTCTGGGGGGACGGCATCGACTCCATGTCATGCTCGGATCTCCGGGTGGCGCATTGTTTCATCCGGAGTTCCGACGACTGTCTGGCCGTGTACGCCGACCGCGGCGAATTCAAGGGGTCCGTCCGCCGCCACCATTATTCGCATTGCACCCTTTGGGCAGATGTCGCCCATCCGGTCATGGTTGGAGTGCATGGCCAACAAAAATCTCCTGGCCGTAACATCGAAAAACTGCGCTTTGAACATTTGACCATCCTGCGCCATTGCGAACCCAGTCCGATGTACCAGGGTTGTCTCGCGCTGAATCCCGGAGATTGGAACATCATACGCAACGTCCATTTTACGAACATCCGCATTGAGGATTCCGATGCCCCGCGCCTGCTGGATTTACGGGTGCTTTTCAACCCCGCTTACAACCCAGTGCCCGGAAAAACCATCCAGGACATCCACTTCAACCGCATCAGCTACCGGGGTGATCCGGAAATTCCTTCCGTTATCGAAGGCTTTGACCGGCATCGCTGGGTCAAAAATGTGTCCGTGAAACAATTGTGCATCAACGGTATCCGGCAGAAGTCGATCCCCAATCTACGCACAAACCAGTGGGCAACACTGCCCAAGGTTGGCTGACGCCGCTGAATCCCCCCTACTTTCATGCACAACAAAGAGGACTGCTCGGGGCCCGGATGAACTGGCGGACAGACCGATCCTGGTTAACTCATCCGTCCGATGGACGGGTCCAACATCAAGCGTCCCACGGCCACCGACAAACTACCGCTTACTGGAACCATCATCGGGCCAGCACAGAGCGACCGATGTTGGCTTTGCGCAGGCGTCCGGAAAGCAGACGGGTCAGATTGCGCAGGATGAGGGCATACAGCCGCGGGCACGACACCTCCAGGCCGTCGAAATCCACCGCTCTCAGGCGCTGCAATTCCACTTCGGTATCACTGACCACTTTGGCTGATCTGGGGGAACGGTCGATGAGGGCCATTTCGCCAAAAGCCATCCCCGAGGAGAAGGTGGAGACACGGGTTTCCCCGCCCTCCCCGTCCGGCACCCAGGCACTGACCTTGCCCCTGAGGAGGAAGTAGAGATCGTCCCCGGTTTCGCCAGGCTGGATCAGTGCGGTGCCCGAGGCCACCTTGGAGGAAATGAGCAACTTCTCAAAGATCTTCAGGTCGTCGGGGTGTGAGCCGAGGAGCAATTCGCAATCCCCCAGTGCCACCCGCTCGTCCGCCGACCAAGTGGCGGAAAGGTCGGCCAGCAGGCGGTTTTCCGCCGTTTCCAACGCGTAGTCGGCTTCCTGAATCCAGAGGATTTTGTCCCGCACCGCTTCCGGGGCCTCTTTGCGGAAGACGGACTCGAGGATCGCGAGATGGCGGGTCCCGGTCAAAATGACCGGCAGGTTCCCCAAAAGGATGTTTCCCAAGAGGCGGGTGAGCATGCGGGCGGCCACCAAATCCATGCGAAGCACATGGCGGAAGTCGAGCAAGAGGTGCGGGCTGTCCTTGATCACATCGAGGACGGCACGGGTGACCGATTCCGCCCCGGAAAACAACAATTCGCCCTGCAATTCCACCAAGGCAATCTGGTGCCCGTGGGCCTTGAGCACGCGTGATTCCGATTCGGTGCGGAGCCGGTTGGAACCGTTCTGGTCCGGGTGGA
Source organism: Candidatus Methylacidiphilales bacterium (assembly GCA_033875315.1). NCBI lineage: Bacteria > Pseudomonadati > Verrucomicrobiota > Methylacidiphilae > Methylacidiphilales > Methylacidiphilales bacterium. Next base: position 100,931 of record JANRJG010000040.1, on the reverse strand, counting down.
TGACCCGCCGGACGCTGGTCCGGGCCACCCGGGGGATTTTGAACATGTGCAGGTCGAACATGTGGGACAATTCACGGCAGACCGCGATCCCGCGCACGCTGTTCCCGCGCGGATCGAGTCGCGGGGAAAAGACGCCGATGCCGAGCTGGCCGGGTAGGACGGCCACGATGCCGCCAGCCACGCCGCTCTTGGCCGGCATGCCCACATTGTAGATCCATTCTCCCGCCGCATCGTACATCCCGCAACTGCCCATCACGCTGAGCATGCTCTCGACGTAATCCGCGCTGACCGCGCGCTGGCCGGTGATGGGGTTGGACCCGCCATTGGCCAGGGTGGCCGCCATCACTCCGAGGTCGCGACAGTTGACCAGGACGGAACACTGTTGGAAATAGGCCTCCAGCGCTGGGGTGGGATCTTCGGTGAGGATGTCAAAATTGCGCAGCATGTGGGCGATGGCACGGTTGCGGTGACCGGTTTCGTTTTCCGATTGATAAACGGTCTGGTCCACGGAAAGGCTGCGTCCGGCGAAGCGTGAGAGGGAATCGAGGATCCGCCGCATTTTCTGCGCGGAAGTTTTCCCCTCGACCAGGCCGGTGGTGGCGATGGCCCCGGCGTTGATCATCGGATTCATGGGGCGCCCGGTGCCGGGCTGGAGGCTGATCGAGTTGAAGGCTTCCCCGGTTGGCTCAACCCAGATTTTCTTCAAGACCTCGACCCGGCTGTTGTCCTCCAAGGCCATGCCGTAGCTGAAGGGTTTGGAAATCGACTGGATGGTGAATTCCTGTGTGGTGTTGCCCGCCTCGTAAACCGCTCCGTCGGCAGTGACCAGACAAATGCCGAACCAGGACGGATCGGCCTTGCCCAATTCGGGGATGTAGGTCGCGACCTCGCCTTCGTCCAAGTCGCAAAACTGGCGGTGCAGGGCTTCGATGGTTTCTTGGATGGGAGAGGAGATGGAGGTGGCGGACGGTTTGGCGGGGCGTTCAGGGAAAGAATTCTTGGAGGACATAAGAAGCGATGATGACAAGCAAACCCCATGCCGGGAAAGAAAAAGTCCACCATTCAAGCGGGCAAGCGGCCGAATTTTGTTCGGATCAGAGGACGATATTCACCTCGCGAAGTACCACACCACGGAGGGCGTGGAGCCATGGGGATGGGACCCTCCCGGGTCGTTGCGTATTGGCCTCCGGCCCGATGGATTTGTCCTTCGGACGCAGCAAACGAACTGCGTTCGAATCAGGGGAACAACGTTCGCTTTGCGAAAGACTACGCCCGGAGGGCGTGGAGCCATGGGGATTCGAACCCCAGACCTCCTCAATGCCATTGAGGCGCTCTACCAACTGAGCTATGACCCCGTGAAGGAATGAAAATAAAACCACCGCCACGGCAAAAGATCAACTGAATTGTGCAAGGCCCCCATGCCCCGGAAATCCCTTGCACCCCCCCTCCCCGGGAGTACACTCCTTCCACATGAAGTTATCTGTAGTTTGGATGGCCCTGGCCTCCGCCGCGGTGTTGTTAACGTCCTGCAAGCCCCCACAGAAGGGCCTGGACGCGGAAAATGAACTCAATCCCTACTTCCGCAAGGCAGCGGATGCCACGGCAGAGGGCAATTATTACGCCGCCATCGAACAATACGAAGCCGCCCTGCAGGCGAACAAAAACGTGGCCAAAGCCCACGTCGAAATGGGTCTCCTCTACTCGGAAAAACTCGGCGACCCGGTCAGCGGCATCTACCACTTCCAGAAATACCTGGCCGTCCGCCCGACCGCCGAGGACCGCGAGCAAATCCAGGCGTATGTGGAAAAAGCCAAAATTGATTTTGCCCTGACTCTGCCCAACTCCACCGTGCACAACGCCGAGGAAATGGCCCGGTTGAGCAAGGAGAACATGGATCTCAAACAAGCCTTGGCCCAGCGCGACACCCTGCAGGCCAGAAAAGACGATTCCACAGCGGCCGCACGGATCAACCCGGTGCCCGCCGAACCTCCGCCCTCCCCGGCCCAGCCTGCTTCACCCACCGGCGCCCCGACCGTTGAACACACGGCAGCCGCCACCGCACCCATCACCGCTCCAGCAACCGAAACCATACCTTCGACCGCCGGAGCCCGCAGCTACACGATCCAAAAAGGCGACAGTCTGTGGAAGATCGCCAAACAATTCTACCCCGATGACGTGCCCGGCGGTGTCCAGAAGATCAAGCAAGCCAACCCCGAAGCCACGGCCAAAGTCCAGAATCTGAAGCTTGGCACGACACTGGTTATTCCATGAGTCCCCTCCCCTCCTCTGAACAACCCGATCTCCTGGGCCGTTCCGGCTCGAAATCCATGGAAGACCTGACCCATGAACTCCAGGAGCAACAGGAGCGCCTCATGGACCTGCGGCGACAGCAGGAGGAAGTCGAGCGCCGCAAGAACGAACTAGAGGAACTGAACCGCCGCCGCCAAGAGCTCGCCATCGGGCAAAAAACCATGCGCGAGCGCCTGACCCGTGCCGTCACCGTGCTGGAAAGGGCCGAATATGAGGCTCGCAAAGAAATCGAGCAGATCCAGATCACGCGCGAGACATTCACCGACCACCTGAACCAGATCGAGGCCATCCAGCCCGGTTCCTGGACCCCGGAAAACCTCGATGAGGAACTGACCAAGGCCCTTTCCAAAATCGATCACGCGCAGTCGATCTACAATCAATCGCGGGCCAAAATTGACGCCCTCAGCGGCAAGGACATCCACGATGGCTCGGACACCGAATCCACAGAGGGAGAAACGTCCTCATCGGGTTTCGAGGGACAGGTGCCCTTCACGGAACTGGTCGTCCGGGGTTTTGCCCTAACACTGCCGCTCCTGATCCTGCTGACCGTCATCGCACTGGTTTTGTTGTTCAAGTTCTGAACCGGGGCTGGCCGGTTTGGTGCTGGGCCGGGCTTGGTGGGTTGACGTTTTCGTCCACCTCGGGCACAAGAGGAGCCATGTCGTTGTTTTCCCCCCGGCCGAAAGACCCCATCGCAGAGGAAATGCGCCGCCTTGAGGAAAAGGAGCGCCAGCTGGCGCGCGAGCTGGAAAAGCTGCAACACCCGGCACCGCCACGCAGCGAACCGGGACCGCCACGTCCACTGGTCCTGATTCCACCAGGGGAAGAAACAGCCCCCGCCCCTGTCCCGACGCCTCCACCGGGTCGGCGCCTGCGGGTGCAGGAGCGCCGTTCTCGCGCCCGTGTCATCACGGCTTGCGTCATCCTGGCCGTGCTGCTGCTCTTGATCTACCGGGTTTGGCGGGGTTGATAAGCTTTACAAGACGGGGTGGGACACCCGTCTACGGATCAAAAAAGCATCCCGGGTTTCAAACAAAAAGGGCGGCCGTTTCCGGCCGCCCTTTTTGTATTTTCCCTCAGGAGGATGAGGAAATCATTCCTTGGCTTTTTTCTTGGCGGTTTTTTTCTCCGCGGCCGGGGCCGTTGCGGCCTCGGTCTTGGGTGCCGGGGTCTCCACAGCCGGAGCCGCTTCAACTTGGTGGTCCACCCATTCGATCAACGCCATGGACGAGGCATCGCTGCCGCGGACGCCCAGTTTGAGGATGCGGGTGTATCCACCCTTGCGGTCCTTGAAACGGGGGGCGATGTCGGAGAAGAGTTTGCTCACCACTTTGGCATTTCCCATCAGTTTGCTGGCGGCTAGGCGGCGGTGGTGGATCTCCCCCTTCTTGCCGAGGGTGACGAGCTTTTCCGCGAGCGGACGAACCGCCTTGGCCTTGGTCAGGGTGGTCTTGACGCGGTTGTGCTGGATCAGGCTGGAGGCCAGATTGGCCAGAAGCGCGTTCCGGTGCGCGGATTTGCGCCCGAGTTTGACAGTTTTCTTCGCGTGTCTCATTTACTTGGATTCCGTATTGGCCGCTTCCGGGGGGAGTTCGACCAGGCCGGGCTCGAACTTCATGCCCAGACCCAGACCGAGTTGCTGGAGCTTATCCTTGATCTCGTTGAGCGACTTCTTGCCGAAGTTGCGGTACTTGAGCATCTCGGCCTCGCTCTTGAGGGCCAGCTGGCCCACGGTGGTGATGTTGGCGTTGTTGAGGCAGTTGGCCGCACGCACCGAGAGTTCGATCTCGTTGACGCTCATGTTGAGCAGTTTCTTGAGGGCGCTGTCCTGGGTGCCGGTCTGTTCCTTCGGCTCCTCGAACTCGATCGGCTCCTTGTCGAAGTTGACGAAGATATCCAAGTGGTGGCGCAGGATGGCCGAAGCTTGGAGCAGGGCATCATCGGGATTGAGGCGGCCATCGGTCCAGACTTCCAGAGAAAGCTTGTCGTAGTCGGTGCGCTGGCCCACGCGGGTGTCGGACACTTCATACTTCACCTTGCGCACGGGGGAGAAAAGCGAATCGATCGGGATGACACCGATGGCGGTTTCCGGGGTCTTGTTTTCGTCGCCGCTGGCGTAGCCGCGGCCGACCTTGACCTCGATCTCGGCCTCGAACTTCTGCTTTTTGTCGAGGGTGCAGATGACTTGGGAGGGGTTGATGACCTCGACGCCGGCGTCAAGGGTGATGTCCCCGGCGGTGACATCGCCTTCCTTGTTCACATTGATGTACAAGGTGCGGGCATCGCGGTTGGGGAGCTTGAAGAGGACCTTCTTGAGGTTGAGGACGATTTCCGTGACGTCCTGAACGACGCCGGGAAGGGTGGCGAATTCGTGCAGGGCACCCTCGATCTTGATCGAGGTGATGGCGGCACCCTCCAGGGAGGTCATGAGGACCCGGCGGAGAGAGTTGCCGAGCGTGTGGCCGTAGCCGGCCTCGAAGGGTTCGGCGACGAATTTGGCGTAGACAGGGGTGGCGGAAGCCTCGTCCTTGACGAGACGGTTGGGCAGCTCGAAGCGGCTGAGACGAATGGGCATGAGTTTTTTTCTGTTGTGGCCGGGTTACCCCGGAAGCGCGACCGGCGCTCCGGGACCAACGGCGGTTGTTTTTTTCCCCGGGGTGGTCCACCGGGAGAAAGGGGTTTACCGTGAGTACAATTCGACGACCAAACGTTCGTTGACGATGGGGGCGATTTCCTCGCGGGTGGGGATACGGGCAACAGTGCCCTTGAAGTGGTCTTTGTCCAGGGTGAGCCAACCGGGGACCGGGGCGAGCTGGGAGGCTTCGAGCCCGAGGGTGGCCATGCGGCGGGACTTGGGGTTGTCCCGGATCTCGATGACGTCGCCGGCCTTGAGGTTCATGCTGGCGATACTGGCCTTGCGTCCGTTGACACGGGTGTGACCGTGGGTGACCATCTGACGGGCCAGGCGGCGGCTGGTGGCGAACCCGAGGCGGAAAACGACGTTGTCCAAGCGGGTTTCCAGGAGCTGGAGGAGGGTGTCGCCGGTGACCCCGCGTTTCTGGACGGCGATTTCATAGTAGCGGCGGAATTGCTTCTCCATGACGCCGTACATGTACTTGAGTTTTTGCTTTTCCCCGAGGGCGGTGCCGTATTCGGAGAGCTTGCGGCGGCTTTTCGGGCCGTGGACGCCCGGGGGGAAGTTGCGGCGCTCAAGCGCCTTGGAGGGTCCATAGATCGGCACGCCAAAGCGGCGGCTGATTTTGCTGCGGGGTCCGGTGTAACGAGCCATGATGTTCTATTCCTTGGTGATCAAACGCGGCGGGCCTTGCGGAGGCGGCAGCCGTTGTGGGGGATGGGGGTGACGTCCTTGATGGTGCTGATTTCCAGACCCATAGCCTGGAGGGCGCGGACGGCGGATTCGCGTCCGGTGCCCGGGCCCTTGACCCGGACTTCCACTTCCTTGAGGCCATGGGACATGGCCTGGCGGGTGGCATCCTGGGCGATGACCTGGGCGACGTAGGCGGTGGATTTCTTTGATCCACGGAAGCCGCACTTGCCGGCGCTGGACCATCCGATGACATTGCCCCGGAGGTCGGTGATGGAAACAATGGTGTTGTTGAAAGAAGCGGTGATGTGGGCGATGCCCTGGTAGACGTTCTTGCTGCCCTTGGCCTTGATGATCTTGGGTTTTTCGATCGGGCTGTCGAGGCTGAGGCTGAGGTCGGCCGGAAGGGGAGCGGCGGCTTCCTTGGCTTCGGCGGGCTTGGCGTTTCCGCCTTTGGCGGCGGGCTTGGTGGCTTTGGGGGCCTTTTTCGTTTCTTCTGCCATATGTTTGGTTCGTCGTTATCCCTTGGGATCAGACCTTGCCGGCCTTGGCGTCCTTGTTGCGCTGGACCCCGACGGTCTTGCGGGGGCCCTTGCGGGTGCGGGCATTGGTCTGGGTGCGCTGGCCGCGGACCGGGAGGCCCTTCTTGTGGCGGATGCCGCGGTAGCAGTTGATGGCCTGGAGGCGCTTGAGATTGACCTGCAGATCGCGGCGGAGGTCGCCTTCAATCAGATAGCCGCGGGTCTGGATGACCTGGATGATCTGGTTGATCTGCTGTCCGGTCAGATCCTTGGCGCGGGTGGCCGGATCGATCTGGGTTTCTTCAATGATTTCTTTCGCACGGGTCGGCCCGATGCCGTACAGATAGCGCAGCGAAAACTCGACGCGCTTTTCCCCTGGAATATCCACACCTAACACTCTTGGCATAACAAATCCTCTTCAACCCTGGCGCTGCTTGAGCCGGGGATTTTTCTTGTTGATGACGTACACTTTTCCCCGCCGCCGGATGATCTGGCAGTCGGATGTGCGCCGTTTGACGGATGCTCTGACTTTCATTTTGGTTCCTTAGATGAGCCCGATGATCCGTCCTTTTGACAAATCATAGGGCGAGAATTCTACAATCACCGGGGTGCCTGGCAAGACCCGAATGAAGCTCAAACGCATTTTTCCGGACAAACTGGCCGGGAGCTGCTGCCCGTTGGCCAGTTCGATGCGGAATACCGTCTTGGAGATGGGGCCTACCACGGTGCCTTTCATTTCAATGCGGTCACTTTGCGGCATGTCAGGATCTCCGGATCACCCTCGGTGACCAACACGGTGTGCTCGAAATGCGAGGAAAACTTGCCGTCGACGGCCACCACGGTCCAGCCGTCGCCGAGGATGCGGACGTCCGACCGGCCGAGATTGACCATGGGCTCGATGGCCAGGGTCATTCCGGGTTTGAGCAGGGGGCCGGTGCCGGCCTTGCCGTAATTCGGGATCTGGGGCTCCTCGTGCAGGCTGCGTCCGACCCCGTGGCCGACGAATTCCTTGACCACGGAGTACCCGGCAGCGGACACGTTTTTTTCGATGGCGCAGCCGATATCGCCCAAGCGGTTGCCCGCGCGGGCCTTGTCGATCCCAGCGGCCAGCGCCCGTTCGGTCTGTTGACAGAGACGGGTGACTTCAGGTGCCACCGCTCCCACCGGAACCGAGGCGGCGGTGTCGCCCACCCAACCATCGAGGACGATGCCCACGTCGAGTTTGACCAAGTCGCCGTAAACCAGTTTCCGTCGGCCGCCAATGCCGTGCACAACCTCCTCGTTGACCGAAATACAGATATGGCCGGGGAACCCGCGGTACCCGTGGAAGGGACTTTTGCCCCCGCGCGCACGGATGATTTTGGCGGCTTCGGCATCGATCTCGCCGGTGGTGATGCCGGGTTGGACCAAGGCCATGAGCGCATCCAGCACTTCAGCAACGGCCTGGCCGCTGCGCCGCATGCTGTCGATTTCCTGGGCGCGCTTGATGGGGATCATAGACGCACCGGTCAGCTCTTGATCAGGCTGACGGCGATGCCCCCCACAATGATGATGCCGATCAGAACGAGCAACCAGATGATGCGGTCTTCGGAAACGGCTTCGCCCTGGGAGGAAGAAGCACCGAAGGAACGTCCGCGGATTTTGCCCTTCTTGAGGAATCCGTCGTAGTGCCGTTGCAGGAGGAAAGTTTCTGTCTGCCGCATGGTGTCGAGCATGACCCCGACGATGATGAGCAGACCGGTGCCGCCGAAGAACTGGGCCGTGATCATGGGGATACCCATGAAGCTGCTGATGAGCATGGGCAGGACGGCGATGACGGTGAGAAAGATGGCTCCGGCGAACGTGAGGCGGGTCATGGAGAAATCAAGGAACTTGGCCGTGGGGTCACCCGGGCGGACACCGGGGATGAAACCGCCGTTGCGCTTCATGTCATCGGCGATCTGGGTGGGGTTGAACACCATGGCGACCCAGAAAAAGGAAAAGAAGAAAATCATGAGGGCCTCGAGCGTGACGTAGAGCCAGGTGCCCGGGGCCAGGAGGGAGATGAACTTGTGGGCGGCCTCGTTGGTCGGGAACATCATGCTGATGATGGTCGAGGGGAAGACGAGGATGGCGCTGGCGAAGATGATGGGCATGACGCCGGCGTAATTGACCTTGAGCGGAAGGAAGGAAGACTGGCCGCCGAAGACCTTGTTGCCACGGACTTGGCGGGCGTATTGAACCGCCACTTTGCGCATGGCCTGGGTGATCATGATCGTGCCGGCGATGACGGCGAAAAGGAAGGCGATGAGGAGGACAAGGACGAGCGGGCTGACGGCTTCCTTCCCGCTGCTGGCCGGCGGATTGAAGACATTCCATCCGGCGGTGATGGCGGCGGGGAGTCCGGAAACAATCCCGATCGTGATGATCATCGAGACCCCGTTGCCGATGCCGCGCTCGGTGATCTGTTCACCCAGCCACATGAGGAACATGGTGCCGGCCGTGAGCGTGATAACCGTCGTGAGCTGGAAGGCCCAACCCGGATTGGCCACCAAGGGACCCATCTTGGCCATCACCACCTCGATGCCATGGAGCATGGGGAGGTTCTGGGGATTTTCGAAACTGCGGGCGAGGAAGTAGCCCTGGACGATACAGAGGATGAGGGTGCCCATGCGGGTGTACTGGGTCATCTTCTGGCGTCCCCCTTCTTCGCGGGACAACTTGCCCAGACTGGGAATCACACCCTGGGCCAGCTGGACGATGATGCTGGCGCTGATGTAGGGCATGATGGTGAGCGAGAAGATCGCGCAATGGCTGAGAGCGCCACCGCTGAAGAGGTTGAACAGACCGATGACGTTGCCCTGTTGCTGCTGCTCGATGACCGTGCGGAAGTATTCCTTGAGCACCATGAAGTTCACCCCGGGACAAGGTATCGAAGCCCCGATCCGGGCCACCACGAGCACGGCCAGAGTGAAGATGATGCGCTGGCGGAGTTCCGGGATTTTGAAGCAGTTGGTGAAGGCGGAAAACATCGTTGGGTCCCCCTCCCCCGATCAGCCCGGCCGGGTGGGCGGGGCCTGGCGGGGGTGGTTAGTTGCCTGCGGGTTTTTTGGCGACCAGCTCCAGCGTTCCGCCGGCCTGGGTGATTTTCTCCTGGGCCGTCTTGGAAGCGGCATGGGCGAGGATCGTGAGTTTCTTGGTCAGCTGGCCGGTGCCGAGGATCTTGACCCCGTGCCAGGTGCCGGTGATCAGACGTTTGGCCCGCAGCACGGATTCGTCGATCTTGTCTCCGTCGTTGAAGGCATTGAGGCTGTCCAAATTGACCGGGGCGTAATAGGTCTTGAATTGGGCGTTGTTGAATCCGCGCTTGGGCATGCGGCGGATGAGGGGCATCTGGCCGCCTTCGAAGCCGGGACGGATGTGGCCACCGGAGCGGGCTTTTTGGCCCTTGTGACCGCGGCCGCTGGTTTTGCCATGGCCGGAGCTTTCGCCACAGCCAAGTCGCTTGATGCGGTGGGTGGCTCCGGGACGGGGTTTGAGGTCGTGCAGATTCATAGGGATCGGGCGGTTAGTTGTTGATCGCGGCCGGCGCGACGGACTTGCCGCGTGCGCGGAGGATGTCTTCCGGCTTGTTGAGTTGGTGCAATCCTTCCAGCGCGGCCTTGACCACGTTGGCCGGGTTGCCGGAACCGAGAGACTTGGCCAGGATGTCCTTGACGCCGGCGGCTTCGAGGACGGCACGAACGCCGCCACCGGCGATCAAACCGGTTCCGGTGGAGGCCGGGCGCATGAGCACCCGGGCACCGCCAAATTCCCCGATCACTTCGTGGGGAATGGTGGTGTTTTTGAGATTCACTTTTTCCATGTGTTTGCGGGCGTCATCGGTGCCCTTGGAGATGCAATCCGACACCTCGTTGGCCTTGCCGAAGCCGATGCCGACCTGGCCCTTGCCGTCGCCGACAACGACGAGCGCGCTGAAGCTGAACCGGCGACCGCCCTTGACGACCTTGGCGCAACGGTTGATGAAGACGACCTTCTCGATCAGGCCCTTTTCTTCACCCTCTGATTTCTGGTCATTGTTACGGCGCGGTCCGCGGCCCCGCTGGCCGCCTCCGCGCTGGCCACCGCCACGGGGACCGCGGTCGGAGCGCTCGGACTTCTCGGCCGGAGCAGCAGTTGCGACAGCCTCGGCGGCGTCGGTTGCAGGAATGTCCGCCGGAGCGGGGATAATGTTTTCGTCTGCCATAATTAGAATACCAATCCACCTTCGCGCGCGGCGTCGGCGAGTGCTTTGACTTTACCGTGATAAAGGAATCCTCCGCGGTCGAAAACGACCTGGGAGATCTGTTTGGCCTTGGCCCGTTCCGCCAGGAGCTGGCCGACCTTGGCCGCACCGGCGAGGTTGGGACGCAGGTTTTGTCCGGCGACCGATTTTTCGGTGGTGCTGACCCCGACCAGAGTTTTGCCGAGGGCATCGTCGATGATCTGGGCGTAGATGTGCTGGCTGGTGAAGGAGACGGCGAGGCGGGGCCGGGCGGGGGTGCCGACAACCTTGCGCCGGATGCGGATGTGGGTCCGCTGGCGTGTCGCCTTGGTGGTTTTTTTCGAAGCTTTCATGATGTGTCAGTTTCTCCCTGGGATTACTTGCTCTGGGCCGTCTTGCCTTCCTTGCGGCGAATGACCTCGTCGGAGTAGCGCACACCCTTGCCCTTGTAGGGTTCCGGGGGGTAGTAACGGCGGATGTCGGCGGCCACGGCCCCGACGCGTTGCTTGTCGACGCCCTCGATGACGACATTGGTGTTTTCCTCGACGGTGACCTTGATGTCGGCCGGGATGGGATAAATGACCGGGTGCGAGAAGCCGAGGCTGAGGTTGAGGTTCTTGCCCTGGACAGCGGCCTTGAAACCGACGCCATTGATGATGAGCTTCTTTTTGAATCCGTTGAGGCACCCCTGCACCATGTTGTTGACGAGGCTGCGGGTCAGGCCGTGGAGGGCACGATCCTGGCGGCTGTCACCGGCGCGGGTGAAGCGAACATGGGTGCCATCGACGGCGACATTGACACGCGGGGTGATGGTGAGTTCGAGTTTGCCCTTGGGTCCCTCGACCTTGACGACACTCCCGGAGACTTGGACTTTGACTTTGTCCGGGACCAAAATGACTTTGTTTCCGATTCGTGACATGGCGATTACCAGATGTAGAGGAGGAGTTCCCCCCCGACGTTTTGTTTTTTGGCCTCATGGCCGGAGAGGATGCCTTTGGGGGTGGAGAGCACGGCCGTGCCGAGTCCCCCGAGGACCTTGGGGATTTCCCCGGCGCCGCAATAACGGCGGAGTCCGGGCTTGGAAATGCGGCGGATGCCGCGGATGGCCTTGACGCCGGCGGTTGCGCCTTTGAGGGTGAGCTTGAGGGCCTGATGGGAGCCGTTCTTGGTCAGCTCACATTCCTCGATGTAGCCTTCCTTCTTGAGCACCGTGGCCACGTCGCTTTTGACGCGGGAATAGGTGGTCAGGCACTCGGGCTTGGAGGCGCTGGCGGCGTTGCGGATCTGGGTCAGAAAATCTGCCAATGGGTCGGTCTGCATGTGGTTGTCCTGGTTACCAGCTGGCCTTGGTGATGCCGGGGATTTCCCCGTTGAGTGCCATCTCGCGGAACTGGATACGGCTGACGCCGAATTTGCGCATATAGGCGCGGCGGCGTCCGCTGATCTGGCAACGGTTGTACTTGCGGACGCCGAATTTGGGCGTCCGCTTCTGCTTGGCGATCATCGATTTCTTGGCCATGTGCTAGTCCTGTAGTCTTGTAGTCTGGGTCTGGTTAAGCTTGGGTCGGGGCGGCGGCCACTTTGCGGTCCGCAAAAGGCATGCCCATGAAGGTGAGCAGGTCCTTGGTTTCTTCCTTGTTCTTGGCGGTGGTGACGATGGTGATATCCATCCCCAGCGTGCGCTTCACCTTGTCGAGTTCGATTTCAGGGAAGATGGAGTGGTCCTTGACGCCGAGGGTGTAGGCGCCGCGTCCATCGAAGGCGCGCGGGGAGATGCCGCGGAAGTCACGGATACGGGGCAGGGCCATCCGCATGAGGCGGAGGAGGAACTCGTTCATCATCTTGCCGCGCAGGGTGACCTTGACGCCGATTTCCTGGTGCTGGCGGAGTTTGAAGTTGGAAATGCTCTTCTTGGCCAGGGTTTTGACCGGCTTCTGACCGGTGATGATCGTGATGTCGTGAAGGGCGTCTTCCATGGCCTGCTTCACATCCTGGGCGGAACCCACGGAGCAGTTGACGACGATCTTGGTGACCTTCGGCACTTCGTGCACGTTCTTGTAGCCGCGCTTCTCTTTCATCGCGGGGACGACGATGTCCTTGTATTCCTGTGCTAAATCAGAACTCATGGCTTGTTACTTCTTGGCTTTGCTGGGGGTCTTTTCCGCAGCGGTGACCAGCTTGACGTTGGAAATGTGGATGGAACCTTCCTTTTCCGTGAATCCGCCCTTGGGGTTTTCCTGGGTCGGGCGGGCGGCCTTCTTGATCATGCGCACACCCTCGATGATGACACGGTTGTCCGTGCGCAGCACTTGGAGGATTTTGCCTTCGCGGCCCTTGTGGGCGCCGCTGATGACCTTGACGACGTCGTCTTTTTTCACGTGGAAGGACTTGGGGGTTGCGTAACGGGTGATGCTCATAAGACCTCCGGGGCGAGCGAGATGATCTTCATGAAGTTTCTCTCGCGGAGTTCGCGGGCCACGGGTCCGAAGATGCGGGTGCCGCGGGGGTTCTGGTCCTTGTCGATGATGACGACCGCGTTGGAATCGAAGCGGAGGTAGGAGCCGTCGGGACGGCGCACCGGGCGGCGGGTGCGGACGACCACGGCGCGAACCACTTCACTTTTCTTGACCGTGCCGTTGGGGGCGGCTTCCTTGACGTTGGCGGTGATGATGTCACCAATGCCGGCAACCTCGGTTTTTTTGCCGATGACGCCGATCATGGTGGCCTTGCGGGCGCCGGTGTTGTCGGCGACATCGACCCAGGAACGAATTTGAATCATAACGTATTGCTCCGTATCCGTTTCAGGATTTCTTGAGGATTTCGAGGACTTCCCAGCGTTTGAGACGGCTCAGGGGGCGGGTCTCACCGATGCGGACTTTGTCACCGACTTGGGCCTTTTTGGCTTCGTCGTGGGCGTAAAACTTCTTGGATTTCTTGACCAGTTTTTTGAACTGGGGGTGCGGGACCTTGCGGGTGACCTTGACGACGATGGTCTTCTCCATTTTGTTGGAGACGACTTCGCCGAGGAGGACCTTGCGGTTCTTGCCAGGGGCAGGTGCGGTTGCGGTGGCTTCAGTCATGGTGCGGTGCCTTAATTATTCCCCTGCTTGCGGGCCGCTTCGAGACGGCGCTGGGACAGGACAGTTTGGATACGGGCGATGGTCTTGCGGATTTCGCGGAGGCGGCTGGGGCGTTCGAGTCGTCCTCCCTGCTGCTGGATGCGCAGGTTGAGTTTCTCGTGCCGGAGTTCCTGCACGCGGGTCTTCAGTTCGTCGAGGCTGAGGGCTTTGACATCGTTGATTTTCATACGCTCAGTTTCCGGTCACGGGTGATGAAACGGGTGGGGATGGGCAGCTTGGAGGCGGCCAGGCGGAGGGATTCGCGGGCGACTGTTTCCGTGAGGCCGTCCAATTCGAAGAGGATGTTGCCCGGGCGGACGGTGGCCACCCAGTGTTCCGGCTGGCCCTTACCCTTACCCATCCGGGTTTCCGGGGGGCGGGCGGTGACGGGCTTGTCGGGGAAGATGCGGATCCAGCTCTTGCCTTTGCGCTTCATGTTGCGGGTGAGGGCGACACGGGCGGCTTCGATTTGGACGTTGGTGACCCAGGCGCGGCCGAGGCTCTGGAGGCCGAAGGCTCCGAAGGCCAGGCTGACGTTCCGGCAGGGGGTGCCGGCGCGGCTGCGACGCTGTGTTTTACGGAATTTAACCCGTTTGGGAATCATGGCCATAGGTTATCAGGCGGCGACTGCCGCTTCCTCCTTGAGACAAATCCAGACTTTGACGCCAATCTTACCCGCGATGGTCATGGCTTCGGCGAATCCGTAATCGATGTTGGCGCGCAGGGTGTGCAGGGGCACCTGTCCTTGGCGGTATTGTTCCGTGCGGGCGATTTCCGCACCCTGCAGACGTCCGGAGCAACGGATTTTGATCCCGAGGGCCCCGAAATCCATGGTGGTGGCGATGGACTTCTTCATCGCGCGGCGGAAAGAGATACGGCGTTCGAGCTGGAGGGCGATGTTTTCCGCCACCAACTGGGCGTCGAGTTCCGGATTCTTGATTTCCTTCACGTCGACGAGCACATCACGCAGGGGGGCGATCTCGCGGATCTCCTCCTTGAGCTTGTCAAGCTCGGAGGCCTTGCGTCCGATGACGACGCCCGGGCGGGCGGTGAAGATGTTGACCCGGACGCGGTTGGAGGCGCGTTCGATCATGACCTTGGAAATGGCGGCTCCGGCCAGGCGCTTCTTGATGAATTGGCGGATCTTGTAATCTTCCAGGAGGTAAACCGGGAAGTCTTTCTTGCTGGCGTACCACATGGACTTCCAGTTGCGGCGGACCGGCAGGCGGAATCCGAAGGGGTGAGTTTTCTGTCCCATAATCGTTCTTTATTTCTTGGGGGTCTTGGCAGCCTTGTGGGCGCGACGGGCCTTGATGGAAGCGTCACGTCCGGCTTTTTGTTTTTCCTCGGCGGCTTTCTCGGCGTCGAGGTCGCGCTCGGAGAGGATGATTTTGATATGGCTGGTCCGCTTGCGGATGGCGTTGGCACTGCCGCGGGCGCGGGAGGCGAAGCGGTGGATGGTCGGTCCCTCACCGATCTGGGCCTGCTTGATGATCATCATGGCGGGATCCAGGGAGTGGTTGTTTTCCGCGTTGGCCAGGGCCGACTTGAGGGTCTTGTGGATCAGACGGGCGGCCTTCTGGGGATAAAATTCGAGCAACTCCAAGGCGCCGAGGGCGGGCATGCCTTGGACATGGCGCGCGACGTCCCTGGCCTTGAAGGCCGAGATCCGCGTCATTTTCAGTTCTGCTTTTACTTCCATATCATTTCACCGTTTCAAGGAGCAACCGGTCACCCGGCCGCACCGTTTCTTTTTCGATCACGCCTTCCACAAGGGCGGCGCTCAGGTATTCCCTGACTTCGATCAGTTTGCAGCGTCCGATGACCCTGCCATCCCGCAAGATGCGGAAAGGCATCCCGATGCGCGCATCCTGTGCGCGCCCGAAATTAGCGATGGCCACGTCCATGTCATCATCAAAAGCGGCGACAAACCCCGATTGGAGGTTGGCCGCGATCTGGATGCGGTCCTGGGCGGGCTGGCCGCCGAGGAACCGGGAGGCTTCCCGGACGGCGACCTCGTATTCGGCGCGCCTCTGGGCTTTCTCCAACGGACCGGCTTGGTTGAGTCCTTTCGCCGTGCGGATAAGGTCCGCGATGGATTGTTCCATCTGCAGGCGGGTTTTTTCGCTCCGGTAGAGCTCCCCCGCCAGCCGGGCGATCTTGTCCTGCAACGCTTTTTCGTTGCCGGTCAGGGCTTCCAAGCCAAGGGCTTCGGTGCGGATCCGGAGGTCGGCCCACTTCTGGTGGAAGAAGTCGGCCTCAGTCCTGGCCAGGGCGAGGCTTTCCTCGGCTTTGGCCAGTTCAGTCTCCAGCCCGCTGCTGGTTCTAGATTTTAAAGAGCGTTCGGGCCCAGTTTCCTGTGCCCTGCCGGTCTGCTCAAGGCAGGCCAGCAACAGGCCCGCAGTGATTGCGAGCCAGGTTTTCATGGTTACTTGGTGACTTTCTCGGTGTGTCCGCCGTGCTTCTTGAAGATGCGGGTGGGCGAGAACTCGCCGAGTTTGTGACCAACCATGTTTTCCGTCACGAAGACGGAGTTGAAAGCCTTGCCGTTGTGGACCATGAAAGTCTGGCCGACGAACTCCGGGGTGATCATGGAGCGGCGCGACCAGGTTTTGATCGGCTTCTTGGATCCGCCACCGGCGTTTTTTTCAATTTTTTCCAGAACGTGGTAGTCCACGTAAGGTCCTTTTTTCAAGCTGCGTCCCATATGCGTTCTCCGTTATTTCTTGCGGCGGTCCTGGACGATGAAGCGGTCCGTGTTCTTGTGTTTGGCGCGGGTCTTGAGGCCCTTGGCCAGTTGTCCCCAGGGTGAAGTGAGGTGCTGGCGACCGCCGCCGCCCTTGCTCTTGCCCTGGCCACCGCCGTTGGGGTGGTCGATCGGGTTCATGACCATGCCGCGGACGGTCGGGCGGATGCCCTTCCAACGCGAGCGGCCGGCCTTGCCGAGGGAAATGTTTTCATGCTGCACGTTGCCCACCTGTCCGATGGTGGCGTAGCAGGTTTTGTGGACGAGGCGGATTTCACCCGAGGGCATCTTGAGCTGGGCGTAATCACCGGAGAAGCCCATGGTGGTGGCGGCTGATCCGGCCGAGCGGACCATCTGGGCACCACGTCCGGGGGTCATCTCGATGTTGTGCACCGCGACACCCAGGGGAATGACGCCCAGGGGAAGATTGTTGCCGACTTCGGGAGCCGCCTCGGGGCCGGACTGCACGGTGGCGCCGACTTTCAATCCATCGGGGGCAACGATGTAGGAACGGGTCTTGGCCTTGTCGGCGTATTCGATGAGCGCGATGTAAGACGTGCGGTTGGGGTCGTATTCGATCCCGATGACGGTGGCCTTGACCCCGTACTGTTTGCGCTTGAAGTCGATGAGGCGGTATTTCTGCTTGTGGCCTCCGCCGATGTGGCGGCAGGTCAGGCGGCCGTTGTTGTTGCGTCCGCCGGTTTTCTTCTTGGTCACAACCAGGTCCTTTTCAGGAGTGGACTTGGTGATCTCGGCGAAGTCGGCGAGCGCGGTGTAGCGCAGGCTGGGGGTCAGGGGGCGGAAAGTTTTGAGTGCCATAATATGCTCCTATGCTTCTCGGGGCCGGTGCCTCAGACGAGGTCGAGTCTTTCCCCGTCCTTGAGGGTGACGATGGCTTTTTTCCAGTTGCTGGTGCTGCCGGCGGCGGCGGTGCGCTGGCGGCGGGCTTTGCCGAGAACGCGCAGGGTGTTCACACGCTGGACCTTTTTCTTGAAGATGGCTTCCACGGCCTGCTTGATTTCGACCTTGGTGGCGGCGGTATCGACCTCGAACACATATTGGTTGTGCTCCTCGGTCAGACGGGTGCCTTTTTCGGTCAGGCGGGCCGTGCGGATGATGTCGTAGGGGTTTCTCATCGTCGGTTTTCCTTATTTGAGGCGGTCGGCGAGGACCGGCATGGCGTCTTCGACCAAGATGACTTGTTGGAATTTGAGCACGTCCTCGGCGTTGACCTGGCGGGCCTCGACGATGCTGCACTTGGGCATGTTGCGTGAAGCAAGGACGGCCTTGTCATCTTTGCCCTTGGTGACGACCAGCACAGAGCCGGTGAATCCATTTTCCTTGATCCAGGAAGCAAGTTCTTTCGTCTTGGGATGGGCGAGGGAGAACGTGGCGACCGCCTGCAGCTTGCCGTTTTTGGCGGCCTCGCTGATGGCTTTCTTGAGGGCGACCTTGCGGACCTTGGCCGGGGTGGTCTTGGAGTAATCGCGGGGGTGGGGGCCGAAGGCGACTCCGCCACCGGACCAGACGGGGGAACTCTTGTAACCGGCACGGGCGCGACCGGTGCCCTTCTGGTTCCAAGGTTTGGCGCCGGAGCCGGCGACGGTGGCCTTGGTCTTGGTCGAGTGGGTGCCGGCACGACGGTTGGCTTGATAGGCGACCACGGTTTCGTGGAGGGCCTGGGTGGCCTTGCCATTGGCGATGAGCTTGACGCCGAGGGCGGCTTCAGCGGCTTGGAAAGTGAGGCTCTTGGATTTCATGGTCAGGATTTCCCGTTGGTCTTCTTCTGGCCCTTGACGGCATCACGGATGATGACGTAACTGCCGTTGGCACCGGGAACAGCACCACGGATCAGGAGGACCTGGTCTTCTTCACGCACACCGACCACTTCGAGGTTCTGGATGGTGATCTTTTTGTCACCCATGTGGCCGGGCATTTTCTGGTTCTTGAAAACACGTCCGGGGGTGGAGCGGCAGCCGATGGCGCCCGTCCGGCGGTGCATCATGGAGCCGTGGGTTTCGGGCTGGCCACCGAAGCGGTAACGCTTGACCACGCCCTGGAAGCCCTTGCCCTTGGAGACACCGATGACGTCGATCAACTGACCGGGTTGGAAGCGGGTGACGCCCATGACGTCGCCAACCTTGCACTCGGCCTCGGCGGGGAGGGCGAATTCACGGACGAATTTCTTGGGGGCGGTGCCCGCTTTCTTGAAGTGTCCGGCAAGCGGTTTGGTGGTGCGCTTTTCGGTGGTTTCGCCGAAGCCGAGCTGGACGGCGGTGTAGCCGTCTTTTTCGCTGGTCCGGACCTGGGTGACGACGTTGTTGCCGGCTTCGATGACGGTGACGGCCACGGAGGTGCCGCTCTGGTCATAGACCCGGGTCATGCCGACTTTTTTGCCTAAAATGCCGATGCTCATGGTATTGGTTCCGCTGGGGGTTGGTCGGAAAAGGGCGTCAAATCTTGATGGTGATGTCGACGCCGGCCGGGAGGTTGAGCTTCTTCAGCTCGTCCACGGTTTTGGCGGAGGGTTCGATGATGTCCAACAGGCGCTTGTGCGTGCGGATTTCGAACTGCTCCATGCTTTTCTTGTCGACGTGGTTGGAACGGTTGACGGTGTAGCGCTCGATCTTGGTCGGCAGCGGAATCGGTCCGGAGACACGGGAGCCGGTGCGGACGGCGGTCTCGGCGATTTCCGAGGCGGCCTTGTCGATGAGACGGTAGTCGAAGCCTTTGAGGCGGATGCGGATTTTGGTGCCAGCCATAATGTTAGCCCTTCTTCTGTTCGAGGATCGCGTTGAGGATCTGCGTCGGCACTTGCTCGAAGTGCGACGGTTCCATGGTGTAAGCGGCACGGCCGCGGGAAAGGGAGCGGAGGGTGTTGACGTAGCCGAACATTTCGGCCAGCGGGACGTCTGCCTTGAGGGTGGTGGCACCCTGCTTGGCGGTCACATCATTGATGCGGCCGCGGCGGCGGTTGACGTCGCCCAGGATGTCGCCCTGGTATTCGTCCGGGGTGATGACTTCCACCTTCATGATAGGCTCGAGGAGGATGGAGCCGGCTTTCTGGAGCGCGTCCTTGAGGGCGAAGGCTCCGGCCAGTTTGAAGGCCAGTTCGTTCGAATCCACTTCGTGGTAGGAACCGTCGGTGATTTCGATGGCGATGTCGATGACCTGGCTACCATTGATGATGCCGGTGGAAACCGCTTCTTCCAAGCCCTTGCGCGCGGCCGGAATATATTCCTTGGGGATGTTGCCGCCGACGACCTTGTTTTCAATCGTGACGCCTTTGCCGCGTTCGAGCGGGGCGACGTTGATGACGACGTGACCGTATTGGCCACGACCACCGGACTGTTTGATGAGCTTTCCTTCGCCCTTGGCGGCCTTGGTGATGGTCTCGCGATAGGCGATCTGCGGGGCCCCGGCGTTGGTCTGAACGTTGAATTCGCGCTTGAGACGGTCGAGAATGATGTCGAGGTGGAGTTCGCCCATCCCCTTGATGATGGTCTGACCGGTTTCTTCGTCGGTCTTGACTTGGAAGGTCGGGTCTTCCTCGGCCAGACGTTGCAGGCCTTCGCCCAGCTTCTCGCGGTCGCCCTTGGTTTTCGGTTCCACGGCCATGCTGATGACGGGCTCGGGGAAGGACGGGGGTTCGAGGAGGATGCTCAGGTCTTCGTTGGCCAGGGTGTCGCCGGTCTTGACGTCCTTGATCCCGACCATGGCGGCGATATCACCGGCGAAGACGGTATCGATGTCCTCGCGTTTGTCGGCCTGGATCTGGATGATGCGGCTGATGCGCTCGCGCTTGTTGGTGCGCGGATTGTAGATGGTGTCGCCCTTGGAGAGCTTGCCCGAGTAAACGCGGAAGAAGATGAGCTTGCCGACGAAGGGATCGGTCCAGAGTTTGAAGGCCAGACCGCAGAATTTGGCGTCGTCGTTGGCCGGGGCTTCGACGGATTCCTCGATGTTGTCGGGGTTGAGGCCCTTGGCGGGGGGGATGTCGATCGGGCTCGGGAGGTAGTCGATGACGGCGTCGATGAGGTATTGCACGCCCTTGTTCTTGAAGGCCGAACCACCAACGACGGGAACGATCTGATTGGTCACGACCAAACGGCGGATGGCCTGCTTGAGTTGGAGGGCGTCGGGGAGTTTCTCGTTGAGATACATGTCGGCGACGGCTTCATCCTTGTCGGCGACGGCGCTGATGAGGTCTTCCAAGGCCTGCTTGGCCATGGCTTTGTGTTCTTCGGGAATCTCGACCACTTCGTAGGTCGAACCGATCTTGTCGTTGTCGTTGTAAATGACGGCCTTCTGGTTGATGACGTCGATCTGTCCCTTGAGCTGGTCCTCGGCGCCGAGGGGGATGAGCACGGGCCAGGCGTTGGCGCCGAGCTTGTCGCGCATCTGTTGGACGGCGTTGGCAAAATTGGCACCGACGCGGTCCATCTTGTTGACGAAGGCGATGCGGGGAACGTTGTATTTGGTGGCCTGGCGCCAGACGGTTTCGGATTGGGGCTGGACACCGGCGACTCCGCAGAACACGGCGACGGCACCATCCAGCACGCGCAGGGAACGCTCGACTTCGGCGGTGAAGTCCACGTGGCCGGGGGTGTCGATGATATTGACCCGGGTCTTGCTGCCCGCGTAAATCTTGACGATGCCTTCTTCAACCTTGGAGGGCCAGAAGCAGGTGGTGGCCGCGGAGGTGATGGTGATGCCGCGCTCCCGCTCCTGTTCCATCCAGTCGGTCACGGTGGTGCCGTCGTGCACTTCACCGATCTTGTGGATCATGCCGGTGTAGAAAAGAATACGCTCGGTGAGGGTGGTTTTTCCGGCATCGATGTGGGCGCAGATCCCGATGTTGCGGGTGCGCTCGAGGGTGTAGGTGCGTGCGGCCATGGTCGTTATTCAGTGAGAGTGGGAATGGATGAAGATGGGTGAAAACTACCAGCGGAGGTGGGCGAATGCCTTGTTGGCTTGGGCCATGCGGTGGACGTCGTCGCGCTTCTTGATCGCGGCGCCCTGTCCGTTGGCGGCGTCTTTGATTTCGAAAGCCAGGGCTTTCTGCATCGGGGTGCCCTTGCGGTTGGAGGCGTAGGTCACCAACCAGCGCATGGCGAGGGCCTGCTGGCGTTCGGGGGTGACTTCCATCGGGACCTGATAGGTGGCGCCGCCGACGCGCTTGGATTTGACTTCCAGGCGGGGTTTGACGTTTTCCAGGGCCTTGGTGAGGATTTCCAACGGATCGCCTTCTTTGGCGTCGCCGTTGGCCAGCTTGATGGCGCCATAAACAACGCGCTGGGCGGTGGCTTTTTTGCCTCCGCTCATGACGGTGTTGACGAGGGCGGCAACCACTTTGCTCTCGAAGAGGGGGTCGGGGATGGTTTCGCGTTTGATCGCGTTACGACGGCGTGCCATAGGTCAGGGGGTGTTGAAAGGTTGGATGGGGGTTGTTTGAGTTCTTACTTCTTGGCGGGAGCGGCGGCGGCTCCGGCTTTCGGGCGCTTGACGCCGTACTTGCTGCGGGAGACGTTGCGGTTGAGCTTGTTGGTGTTGCTCGGGCCGACGGCACCAAGGCAGTCAAGGGAACCGCGGACGATGTGGTAACGGACACCGGGCAAATCTTTCACACGGCCGCCGCGAACGAGGACAATGGAGTGTTCCTGGAGGTTGTGGCCTTCGCCGCCGATGTAGGCGATGACTTCCTGGCCGTTGGTCAAGCGGACCTTGGCAACCTTACGGAGAGCGGAGTTCGGCTTCTTCGGGGTGCGGGTCATGACCTGGACACAGACGCCGCGGCGCTGGGGACAGAGCTTCAAGGCCGGGGCCTTGGTCTTCACCACCGCTTGGCGGCGGCCTTTTCTCACGAGCTGGTTGATCGTCGGCATGTTCTACCTTGTTTTTCTACTTTGTCTCAATCGTTCTGAAGTTGTTTACAAATAAGAAAGGCACGCCAAGCGTGATGCCGTGCGTGCCCTTGAAAGCTCAAAAGCGACCGCATGGAGGACGAACCAACCCGGGGGCCGGGCCGTCACACGCTTGAGGATGTCTCCCTCATTTGTTCCCTTTCTGTGGGAAAAGGGATGAAAGTTCTATGACATGGGGACAGGAAGGCAAGCGGTTTTTACATTTTTTTTAACTTCAGGCCGCGGCGATCCAGGAAGTTGGATGGCCCAGGCCGCGGGAGCCTGTTCCAGCAACCCCAAAGGAGATCCCGCTCGCCCCTGCCCTTGCGTCCTTACTCAGTTGTGTCGGCGATCCCTAGCGACGCCCCAGCAAAGCTACGATGCATTGCGCGGCGGCAAAGAGTACTTCAAGGGCTTTTTCGGGCTTCGTCTCCTTCAGCAGCTCGTAGTCGTAACCGGAGAAGATGGAAAAAGTCACCGGGCCGGAGGCGCGCAAACTGACCAAGCGGGGCTGGTCGGAAAAGTAGGCAACCTCGCCGGCCACCGTCGGCCCCCGCATGCTTCCAATGACGTGCTCGCCGCCTTGTGCGTCATCTGACTTTAAAATCTCGAGCACTCCTCTGTGGATAAAGAAAAAACCCTGCGACGGCTCCCCTTGTCGGCAGAGGAATTGACCGTCAACGAGTTGTTCCTCTTTGGGGAAGAACTTGAAGGTGTCTTTCGGCAGGTTGGCCTTGATGATGCCCACCGCCTCAATACCCGCCTTGTCACGGGTCACCACGGATGGGTCGTTTGTAGAGTCGACATGGTTGTTCTGGGTGCGCAACCACTCACTCAGGACACAAATCAACTGCTTCAGCAGGGCCAGAGCGGCGTACACGTCGCCCATTTCGGAAAGCATCTGGATCGGGTTGTTCCGCACTTCCAGGAGCACCGTGGGCTCGGCAGCACGGGCCGTCGCCGACCTCACCCCGCCTTCACTGATCAGGCCCATCTCGCCAAAAATCCCGTCCGGTCCCACTTCGTTCAACTTCACCTCGCCCTCCGGGGTGGCCTTGAGGATCTCCACCTTTCCGCTGAGAACGACAAAGAGCCCGGATGCCGGTGCACCTTCGGTGAAAATGGTTTCGCCGACACCGATCTCCCGGCGACAGGACGCTTTTTTCAGCGCTTGGTCGGCGAGGAGAAATCCGGTTTGAAGTTGCATGGGGAGGTTCGGTTGGAGGGGTTGGTTTCGTTTCGTTCTGGCGCGCTTAAGAAGCTCTATCGCGCGATCAGCTGCAAGTCTAAAGTGTTCGGGAGGGTCATTTTCTAGCACGCCCAGGGGAATCAACCCCGCTGAGCGCTCTGGCCAAGCTAAATAAACAGCGCTCACCCTATTAATGTAAGAAAACCCATCAGCCGCTCTCTTCAAAAAATGGGCCTGGAGGGACTTGAACCCCCACGGATTGCTCCACTGGAACCTAAATCCAGCGCGTCTGCCAATTTCGCCACAGGCCCGTCGACCCCGCTGCATCAAACGGAACCAAGAACCTACCTAAATCCCTTCCCTGCAAACAAGATTATTAGCCTTAGCGCACGAAGGCACTTGCCAGAGCCAGGACGGGCGATAAGCTGTCATTATAGTAAAAGGAGCCCATCATGAGCACAAAGAATCACTCCTCCCAGCCTCCCCTACAGACCGTTCTGCTATTTGCTGCGGGTACCCTGCTTGCCGCCGCCGGAGCCTCCCTCGTGGTCCGCTTGCTCAACGAAAAAAACCTCGAGCACCTGGCCCGTTTGGCGGCCGGAGAATCGGACTACGAGCACGAGCATCCCAAGCGTCAGAGCTGACGCCGGGGCCGTTTTTGCAAGGCCAGGACACGGTGCTTGACCTCGGGCAGGAGTGGAAGGGCTCGGTTATTGGGCTCGATCAAAAAGAACCGCATCGTCGGACGCGGTCGTAACAGGGGTCGAAAAACCGTCCCCTCCCCGCAATAGTGTCGCAGGTGCTGGCTCAGGAAAGAAACCCCCAACCCGGCCGCCACCATGTTGACCGCCAGAATGCGCGTGTCCGCTTCCTCGATCTCGCGGGGGGAAAATCCCGCCACCCGGCACGCTCCCAGGAGCTCGCTATACAGGGTTGGATTCGCCCGGTAGGGAAAAAGAATGAACCGTTCTTCCCTCAAATCCTTCAAAGCCAGATGCTTGCGTCCGGCCAGCCGATGATTGTCCGGCAGGACGATCCCGATTTCTTCGACCGCCACCGGGGTGCTGTTCAGGGCAGGGTCTGAGGTGGGAAAGGAAATGAAGGCCAAATCCAGTCGACCCAGCACAACCTCCTTGGCCAGTTGTTCGGAATGCTCCTGCCGCAGATGCAGGGTGACCTCCGGCAGGGCATCGCGCAGGCTTCTCAACAAAGCCGGCAGGAACCCCGACATGGAAGCCTCCGTATAGCCAAGCGCCAGGGCCCCCCGCTTGCCCTCCCCGGCCTCCCGGGTCTCCCGGACCACATCCTCGAAACTCTCCAACAACGCCCCCACCCGCCGGTAAAGCTGGCGGCCTGCCGCTGTCAATTCCACCCGCTTCCGATCACGCAAGAAGACGGCCTTCCCCAGATCGGCCTCCAATTGCACGATCTGCCGCGAAAGGGCTGGCTGGGTCAGGTTCAGCGCTGCCGCCGCGCGGTGGAAGTTCAGATGATCCGCCACCGCCTGAAACGATTTCAAGTGTCTTAATTCCATGGGTTTGTCCTTCGGATTTAAAACCGCCAACAACCGCTAATCTTCACGAATGCACGCGAATCAATCAAAAGAGGCTCAGAGGCCTCCATACCCAAAGTCATCCTTCTCCCCGTCTTCATTCGCGTCGCTTAGCGGGCATTCGCGGTAACCCTTTCTTCTGATATCCATTATGCATCACACAATGCAAAAATTCAATTGGCGTGTTATCAGACTTTCCGGCAGGTTTTGATCAGAAAACAATACGCATGGCCACCACCGCTAAAACCCTCTTCCAAAAAGTCTGGGACGCCCACGCCGTCCGCACCCTGCCGAACGGCCAGACCCAGCTCCTCATCGGCACCCACCTCATCCACGAGGTCACCTCACCCCAGGCCTTCGCCATGCTGCGCGACCTGAAAGTGAAGGTGAAATTCCCCCACCGCACCTTCGCCACCGTCGACCACATCGTCCCGACGGACCAGTTCGAGGAACCCTTCGCCGACCCCCTGGCCGACGCCATGATCAAGGAACTGCGCAAGAACTGCGACGAGTTCGGCGTCACCTTCTTCGACCGCCATTCCGGCAAACAGGGCATCGTCCACATCGTCGGCCCCGAACAGGGCATCACCCAGCCCGGCACGACCATCGCCTGCGGCGACTCCCACACCTCCACCCACGGGGCCTTCGGTGCCATCGCCTTCGGCATCGGCACCACCCAGGTGCGTGATGTCCTCATCACCCAGACCATGGCCCTCGGCTCGCTCAAGGTCCGCCGCATCAATGTCAACGGCGCCCTCCGCCCCGGCGTCTATGCCAAGGACGTCATCCTCCACATCATCCGCACCCTCGGGGTCAATGGCGGCACCGGTTACGCCTACGAATACGGCGGATCGGTCTTCGACGCCTTCACCCAGGAGGAACGCATGACCGTCTGCAACATGTCCATCGAGGGCGGGGCCCGCGTCGGCTATGTCAACCCAGACCAGACCACCTTCGACTACCTCAAGGGACGGCCCTACTGCCCCACAGGCAAAGCATGGGACGAGGCCGTCGAACGCTGGAAGGCCGTCGCCTCCGACAAGGACGCGGTCTACGACGATGTGGTCAATTTCAACGCCGGCGACATCGAACCCACCGTGACCTGGGGCATCACCCCCGGCCAAGCGGTCTTCATCAACGAGAACATCCCCTCCCCCGACGACGTCCCCGAATCCGAACGCGCCACCACCGCCGAGGCGCTCGAGCACATGAAGTTCGAAGCCCGCTCCCCGATCAAGGGCAAAAAGATCAACGTCGCCTTCCTCGGCTCGTGCACCAACGGACGCTACAGCGACTTCGTCCAGGTCGCCAAAGTCTTGAAAGGCCGCAGGGTTGCCCCCGGCATCAAGGCCATCGCCGTGCCCGGCTCGCAGGGCGTGCAGAAACTCTGCGAATCGCAGGGCATCGACCAGATCTTCCGCGACGCCGGCTTCGAGTGGCGGGATGCCGGGTGCTCGATGTGCCTGGCCATGAACCCGGACAAACTGGTCGGCGACCAGCTTTGCGCCAGCTCCAGCAACCGCAACTTCAAAGGCCGCCAGGGCAGCGTGAACGGACGCACCCTGTTGATGAGCCCCATCATGGTCGCCGCCGCCGCCGTCACCGGCGAAGTCAGCGACGCGAGAGAAGTCTTCGCGGCTTAAAACTTAAATCTTAAATCTTAAAACTTAAATCTCCCCCACCCATGGCCCTCGAAAAAATCCTGAAAATCACCGGCACCGCTGTGCCCGTTCCGGGCGACGACCTGGACACCGACCGCATCATCCCCGCCCGCTACATGAAGTGCGTCACCTTCGACGGCTTGGGCGAGTTCATGTTCTACGACGTGCGCTTCGACGAAAAGGGCAACAAGAAAGCCCATCCGCTCAACGACGACCGCTTCAAGGGCGCGAAGGTTTTGATCAGCGGGAACAACTTCGGCTGCGGAAGTTCACGGGAACACGCGCCGCAGGCCATCTACCGCTACGGCATCCGGGCCATCATCGCCGAGGGCTTTGCCGAGATCTTTTTTGGCAACTCCACCACTCTCGGCATGCCCTGCATCACCGTCAACCACGCCGACCGCCTGGCCTTGACCCAAGCCGTGGAAGCCGATCCCACACTGGAAGTCACCGTGGATGTCGAGAAGCAGCAAGTCCGTGCCGGGGGCAAAGTGTACCAAGGCGTGATCCGCGAAAGCGCCCGCCATGGCCTGACCACCGGCCACTGGGACCCGATTGCGGATCTTCTCGACGGGCTTCCCGAGGTGGAAGCCACGGCAGCCAAATTGCCCTATTTGGCCGCCAGTTGACTGTGAAGGTCCGTCCCGCGCGCGTTGCGGGACAAGGCGAACCCGACGACGGGCTTGGAAGAATCTCAACTTCCCGGTTTCGTCGCGGGGATACCCTGTAGATCTTCTGGAATCCGGTCAGCCGGGAACGTCTCCACCTGCAACTTCAAGAGGCTGGTGAACGGTGCCCCAAAATCCGGTGTGGCCTCCCCGCTGCGATCGACAATCGAACACACCCCGGCGATGACGCCGCCCGCCGCGCGCACCACCTCGCACACTTCCTTCACCGCACTGCCCGTCGTGACCACATCCTCGGCCACCAGGAACCGCGTTCCCGGCTCGATCTTGAACCGCCGGACAACCAACTGACCGTCCTTTTTCTCGGCAAAGATGTGCGGCTTGTCCAAGTGGCGCGCCACGTCATGGCCCACCAGGATGCCCCCCATGGCTGGCGAGACGACACAGTCAAACGCCAGTCCGCGCACCTTATCCGCCAATGCGGCACAGATTTCCGAGGACAGGCGGGGCCGCTTCAGCAGCAGCGCGCATTGGAAGAATTGGCGGCTGTGCAGGCCGGAGCGCAAGACAAAATGCCCCTCCAGCAAGGCGCCACATGCACGGAAGGTCTGCAGGATCTGTTCCGGGCTCATAAAGTTCAAGCGGCGTTGACGCGGGCCACGGCTTCAATCTCCACCAGCGCCCCCTTGGGCAGGGCGGACACTTGGATGGTCGAACGCGCCGGATGGGGCTCTCGGAAAAACTCGGCGTAGACCGTATTCATTTCGGCAAAGGCCGCCAGGTCGGTCAGGAAAACCGTCGTCTTGAGCACATCGTCGGGGGTGCACCCCGCGGCCAGCAGCACGGCCTTGAGATTCAGCAAGACCCGCCGGGTCTGCTCCGCCACCGTCTTCCCGGTGATTTCCCCGCTCGCGGGATCGAGCGGGATCTGTCCGGCCGTGAAGACCAGATCCCCACTGCGGATGGCCATCGAATAGGGCCCGACGGCTTGTGGCCCGCCAGCCGGCGATACACTGCGTTTGTGCGACATGTCCCGATGTAAGACAAACCCCGCACGAGTGCAAGCCCGGGGCTGCACGGAAAGATCTCCCTCGAATGCTCGGGCTTTGCAAGTGCCGCGGCTTGCGATTGACTGTCCCCGCATGATTCCGGTCATTGACACCCACACCCACCTCGATTTCTCCGACTTCGACCCCGACCGCGCTGCGGTCATCGAGCGGGCCCAGCAGGCCGGGGTGGCACGCATGCTCCTCATCGCCACCCGTCCGGCCACGCTCGAACGGGTCACCGGGCTCTGCGCCCAATACCCTGTGCTCGTCCCGGTCCTGGGCTACCATCCGGGCAACGTCGACGAGGTCACCCCGGGCGACTTGGACCGCCTCCGCGATGTCTGCCGGAGCCATCCGGTGGCGGCCCTCGGAGAATGCGGCCTGGATTACCACCGTCCGCCAGAGAACCTCCCAGGCGAAGATGCCACTGCTCATGGCCAACGATTGGAAGATTGGAAGATCCGCCAAAAAGAACTCTTCCGAAGCCAGTTGGATCTGGCGGTGGAATTGGGTTTGAACGTGGTCGTCCACCAACGCGACAGTTGGGACGACTGCCTGGCAATCCTGCGCGGCTACACCGGGCGGCTGCGCGCGGTCTTTCATTGCTTCGGTGGTACACTGGAGCAGGCCCGCACCCTACGTGATCTCGGACATCTCGTGTCCTTCACCGGGATCGTCACTTTCAAGAACGCCGCCGCCGCCCAGGCCGCGGCGGCCGGTGTGGATGAGGCGGGCTTCATGGTGGAAACCGACTGCCCCTACCTCGCCCCCGTCCCCCACCGAGGCAAACGCTGCGAACCCGCCTTCACCCGCGAGGTCGTGCAACATATCGCCCGCCTGCGCGGCGTCGGCGAGGACGACATCGCCCGCATCACCAACCGCGTGGCGGCGGACTTTTTCCGCCTGCCCTGACCCGCGTCAGCGCGGGGTAAAAACCCGGAACTCCGACGAATCTCTGACCACTTGGCGCATGTTCTCACCGGCCTTGACCAGTCCGAGTCCGTGGAGTTGCACCAGCATGTTGCCCATCGCGGTGGCTTCCTCCGGGCCGGCCAGCACTTCCCGGCCGGTTGCCTGTGCGGTCAATTCACACAGAAGGGCACTCCGGCTTCCTCCGCCCACCAGGCTGATCTGCCGGTAGCTTTGGGCGTTGATTTTTTCGAAAGACAGCAGGGTCTTGCGGTAGGCCTGGGCCAGTCCCTCCAGCGCGGCCCGGACGATCTCGCCGTCGGTCTGCGGTATCCTAACTCCTCTTTCCGCATACCAGGACTGGATGCGTCCGGACATGGTGTCGTCGGGGGTGCAGATCGGGGCGAAGCGCGCATCGTCGGCATCCAGAGCCAACTCCGGCGACGCCGCCTCACGCGCCAACTGGGTCAGGGTGGTGTAATCGTATTCGCGTCCGGCTTCGGCAAAGGCCCGGCGGCAGTTCTGCACCAACCAAAGCCCGCTGATGTTCTTCAGAGGACGGAACTTCCCGTCCCAGGCCACTTCATTGCTGATCTGGGCTTTATCCGCATCGTCCCCGGTCAGCGGCTTGTCCGAGACCACGCCCATCAACGACCACGTGCCGGAGCTGATGAAACAAGCCTCGCGAAAATCCGCCGGAACCGCCGCCACCGCGCTGGCGGTGTCGTGGCTTCCCGGGAGGATGATCTTGGGCCGGTCCTTGCCCCTGTAGCCGAGTTTTGCCGCCAACTCCGGCTTCAATTGCCCGGTCACGGTCCCCGAGGCCACCGGTGTGCCCAACAAGTGGACGGGCAGGCCGAGATCGTTCAGGAGTTCGGTATCCCAAGCCCGTGCCCCGGGCAGGGCCATTCCAGTGGTGCTGGCCATGGTCCATTCGTTGGCCGGTGCCCCACCCAGCCGGAAATGCAGATAATCGGGTGTGGTCAGCAGATGCCGGGCCCGCTTCAGGTCACCCGCATGGTCGCGAACTTCCGCCACCAACTGGAAGAGGGTGTTGAAAAACATCGGACGGATGCCCGTGCGACGGAACAACGACCCCACCTTTTTCTCCACCTGATCCGGAATCCCATCGGTGCGCGGATCGCGGTAGCAATAGGGATCGCGCAAGGGCTGGCCCGCTTCATCGACCAGAACGTAGTCCACGCCCCAGGTGTCAATACCGATCGAAGCCACCTCCGGGAAGCGGGCGAAGGCCTGGGCCAGTCCCTCATGGATCGAGGCCTCGATCCGGCCCATGTCCCAATACCAATGACCGTTCCGGGTGTAATTCACCGTCGGAAAGCGATGGATTTCCTGCAACTCCAGTCGCTGTTGGTGGAAAATTCCGGCAATGACCCGGCCGCTCTCGGCGCCAAGGTCGACGGCAATGACATGGGTGGGGTTCATCAAAGTTTTAAGGTTTAAGTTTTAAGGTTTAAGCTGAAAAATACAGAAGCAAACGGAGACATGGAGATCAGACACTTAAAACTTAATTCTTAAAACTTAAAACTCCCGGCACGAGTCGTGCCGGGTTAGAAGTGCTTCTTGATCTCCAGCCAGCGGTCTTCCGGAATGGCCGCGCCCAGCACCTGCACAATCTCGGCCCCGAGGATCGAACCAAAACGCCCGCACTGGGCGAAATCATGGCCCCGCAGCCAGCCCGTGAGAAAACCCGCCGCCCACAGGTCGCCCGCCCCGGTGGTGTCCACCGGGTGGTCCACCCAAAGCGGCGCCACATCGTGAACCGTGCCGGCCGTGGCCACATGGGCGCCTTTTTTCCCCACCTTCACTGCCGCCACCGGGCAGATCTGGGCAAAACGGGCCGCCAATTCACGGAAATCCCCCGACGATCCATGATAAGCCGCCGCCTCGTCCTCGTTGGCGAAAACGATGTCGACATACTTTTCCAGCAAACCGGGAAGGATGTCCTTGGCCGCCCCCACCACCTCGAAGGACGCCAGATCCAGGCTGACCGTGCAGCCCGCCGTCTTGGCCAGTTCCAGCACCCGGAGCATCAGGTCGCGGTTGAACAAGACATATCCTTCAATATGTACATGGCGCACCCCCGCGAAATCCGAAGGCTGGACTTCATCCGGAGAAAGCGTGGCCGCCGCCCCCAGATCCGTGCGCATGGTGCGTTGGGAATCGGGGGTGACCAGGGAAAGACAGCGTCCGTTGCGACCGGTGCCCCGCTTGAAACGCGCATCCGATCCGCCCAGGGAAAGAAATTGTTCGGTGTAGCGCGTGGCCGTCTCGTCATCGCCCAACTTGCCCAGCAGGGCCACCCGCACCCCCAACCGGGCCATGGCCCCGACGGTGTTGGAAGCCGAGCCCCCCGGGACTTGGGTCACCCCGCCGGGCAGGGTCTGGATCCAGCGGTCCATGGTGGCCGCATCCATCATCTCCATCCCTCCCTTGGCCCCTCCGACGGAGGCCAGGACGGCATCGTCCACCCGGGCCAGAACGTCCATGATCGGCGAACCGATTCCCATCACATCTAAGGCATAATCAGACACGGCGATGTTTGTAACAGTTCATTCTCCGCTGGCAACTGACTTCCCCTTTGGCCCTCTGACCCATGAAATACGGCGCAAGAAATAGGATTGCCAGCGGGGCCGTGTTTTGGTCTTATCTTAACTCCATCTGATCCGGAGTAGCTCAGTGGTAGAGCGATCGGCTGTTAACCGATTGGTCGTAGGTTCGAGCCCTACCTCCGGAGCCAATTTTCTGCCGTTGCGTTTCAACGGCTTGCATCGGCCCCGACAGTCGGGGATGCCCCACAGATTCCGGAACTGACACCACCGGGTGACCCGAATCCCGAAAACTGGACATCTGCAGCTCTTTTCGCGTTTTCGGGGTTTGGGTCAGATGCACCAAGAATGCCCTCAATTGGTGTCTACTTCTTTGGAAGCATATCGGAAAAGAACGGCTCCAGAGCACAGACCGATCAGCCCAGCCGCCAGAAAAACCCCAGGAACGAACCATGTCCCCAAAACTGTCAAAAAAGCAATGTCTTGTGGGTTGAATCGATTGTATCTCACCAACAACGCTGAGGGCAAACCATCCTCGTCTCGCAAAGGATACAGAGACTGGAGTTGGCTTCCGACCGGCAGCCGAACCTGAACCTCCTCCCCCGTGTCCGTGATCAGATTAAAGTCATTCCAAAATGTCCAGCTCCGGTCGGTGGTCTCCTCACGTTTCAAAACGACACTGTCATTAATCAAGATATCCCGAGAACCGGGACGGGACTTGACTACCCGGACTGCTTCTACCGTTCCCGTAGTGCCGAAGCATATGAGCCTGAACACGGGCATGAGATCCCATAAACCAATCAGAAACAGCGATAGACCCAGGATACAGAATGCCATTTTCTTATTCGCATGGCCGGGTATGTGAGACGGGCGGCTCTTCATTTTAGTCCGTATTTTTCTCTGCTTCCAGCAAACCCAATTTGCGTATCTCCCCTCGCCGCTCCATTTTTACAAAGTAGAACGAAATCCACAAACCGATGAAACCAAGCATGAACATCATCAAATAACCGGCCATGTAATCGTACTTCATGGGCTGATAAGAGCTAAGCAACACGGGTTTGGGCACAGTCAATCTCTGACCTGCCGCCTGAGAGACACATTTCTCCAAAAAAGCAACGCCTTCAGAGGTCAAGCTGTTGCCGCTACCCAGTGATGCGTTCTGAACAGCCCCGGGCACCACCAAGACACGCATAGCGTGAAAGGGACCCTCAACATCCGTGACCCTGACAAAGGGAAGGTTCTCCGGATCTCTCAAATTCCGGCCGAGTGCCTGGAGCCGTCGGTCTATGGGGGGCGCCTTGTTGAAGAATCCCATCAAACCGTTGACGATGCTTGTGATCGGGGACGCATGTATTTCCAATGGTTCCTCAATCGTTTGCACTTCAAGTGAAAATGCCGATGTCGCCGATGTGCGGATCACTTCAGGCTGCGGAGGCAGCACCCCTTTCTGCCTGACCGCCATTCTGCGGGAAACTAGGGCCGCCCAGGTCTCATTCGTGGTCTCATTATCCTGAACAGCTAGAATAATCTGATAGTTTTTTCCATCAAAGGCCAGGCGTAGATCGATCAATGCCGGATTTGCCGTCCGAAGGTCATTTAATAGCGCTTCCGTTTTCTGACCCGATGGACGTTCCAAGACTGCCAGTGTGATGAGACGGACCGGAACCTGTGAGCAATTTCGCACAGCACCATTTTCGTTTATCAACCGTAACGATAGTGCCTTTCGGATTTGTTTTTCAAAATCGGCCGAACGTAAGGCCAGTTCGCTGTTGATTTCACCGATTCGTGCCTCAATGGCCGCAATGCGGCCGTCTTGTCTAGGGTTGGCCAACGTACGTAATTGAGCACCCTCACGCATCAGATTTTCCCTCTCACTGGCCAATGCTTCACTGCCCGGATTGCTAACTCTGATTTCCCAGCACCGCGCCGGCTCTTCCAAGGGTCCGGAGGCACGCCAAGAGGCGGCGTGAATGGAGCCGGGAGAAACTGGCTGATCCTGCCCCGGCAGGGTCCACGTCACCCTATGCAGAAGTTCGTTTATATCCGCCTTGGATGCGGGCTGCTCCAGGACCACCCGGACTGCCTCACCCGCGGGAGGCTGGAAGGCCAAACTGTATCCCCAGACAAAAAGGCCCACAGTATTTGTCGTAATAATTGTCGTAATCCGCGTAACCATGGCGGAG
Organism: Candidatus Methylacidiphilales bacterium; assembly: GCA_033875315.1. Lineage (NCBI taxonomy): Bacteria > Pseudomonadati > Verrucomicrobiota > Methylacidiphilae > Methylacidiphilales > Methylacidiphilales bacterium. The sequence continues at coordinate 67,025 of JANRJG010000040.1, read as the reverse complement.
CCGGCGAAAAAGGTCCCCATCTTGTCACGCACAACATACTCATAGGCCAGGGGCACATAAATCAGCCCAGTGAGAATGCCTATGATGGACAGGACTTCGCCAAATGCGATTGATTCGATTACCGTTGCCCGTTTGTCCGGAAGAATGAATTCAATATAGACGTAAAATAAAATCTTCACCAGCAGCGCGAGACCGATGAGGACTTGGTAGGCGCGCAGACGATTAAGCCGGTCCGCGATCAAGCCAAGAAAACCGATGATGAAAACATTGATAAGGCCGCCCACCACCACATTGTTTCCCATGTCCTGTTTGCTGAAGCCGAACAACTCGACCGAAACAAGCGTCCCAAGCGGGCCAAGCCCGGAATTCAGCAGGGCCTGTCCGAAAACCAAGATATAAACCGGCCAAAGGTCGCGGTCAAAAAGACCTTTGAGCAAGTTGCCCAAAGTTAATCTCCCGGACCCCGAAGTTTCAGAGGGCTTGTTTTCTTTGATGGCGAGAACGATCAACAGAGCAACCATGGCCAACAAAAGCGCGCCCGACCAATAGACAGCGTGCTCGCCATCAATCTGGAATCCGGCCATGAAGCGCACGTCGTCAAAACGACCGAGTGCGACAAAGAAAAATAGCATGTTGGTGATATTCGCGAACCACTCAAAAGTAGCACCTGCACGGCCTCTCTGATGGGGGGGCACAACTTCTTGGCGCAATGGCTCATAAACACTTCCGAGTTCCTTGAACAGATTGTAGGCAATATATGCGGCAACCAGCGTCCAAAAGTTGGGCATGAGAGGCAGAAGAAAACAGCTCAGCGCCATCCCCCCCCAGGAGGCAACCAAGAAAGGTTTGCGTCGGCCAAAGCGGGTCCAAATATGATCCGAGACATATCCAACTACCGGTCCAATCACCAAAGCCAGGAAGCTCGGCAGACTGATAATCAGATTCAGAAGTGCCGGGTTGTCGGCATACTTCTTCAACGAAAAGACAAACGAAATTCCAAGTGCGGAATCGGCGAACCGCAGGGCGCAAACCGGCAAAGCGATAATGAGAAACCAACTGTAGGGTACCGATTTTTTGCCCGTGATGATCATAATGTATCTCCGGGCCTAAACCACCCTGAACGATAAACCAACCGGATAGTATTCCGGGGCACCAGTGCGTCGAGTGCGAGTCGGCGCCATCCAGCTTAAAGCGTTAATGCATCGCGAATGAGCTAATGATTAATCGCCGCACCGTTCGACTCAATGACCTTGCGATACCATCTACCCGAGTCCTTGATGGTGCGTTTCATCGAGGTGAAATCGACGTGAACAAGCCCGAATCGTTGTTTGTAGCCTTCGGCCCATTCAAAGTTATCCATCAATGACCAATGGAAATAGCCCCGAACATCGACGCCCTCTCCAATCGCCCGGGATAGCTCGCGCAGATGCCTCTGGATGAAATCAATTCTCTGCGGATCATGAACTTTTCCATCCAATGAGATCCAATCATGGCAGGAAATCCCATTTTCTGTAATCACAACAGGCAAGCCGTAACGCTCATACAGGAATCGCGGGCCCCAATACAGGCATTCCTCCGCGACCTTCCAATGGAAGAGGGATTGGGGGTGTCCGGCCGGATAGTCTACCTTGATCTGCCCTCCTCCCGCAGAAGAACGGCAGATTTCTGCGTTGTAGATGTTGGCCCCATAGAAATCCAGCTTCTGCGAGATGACTTCCATGTCCCCGTTTCCAATCCTTGGACCATGACCTTCAAAAAGTTTCAGGCCATCTTCCGGGTAACGCCCGAAAACAACAGGATCACCCCACCAAGCATTATTCCAGAATTCACTCCATGAGGCCATTTGGGTAGCAAACATGGCCTTTCGGGCAGCTTCGACATTCTCGGCAGAGTGAGTTTCGGGAATGATCACACATCCCACAGGCGCCCATCCAATATGCAAAGGTTGACAGGCTCCTGCCCTCATGGCCTGCACAGCCCTTCCGTGGGCCAACAGCACATGGTGCCCAACCTGCAAAGCCGCACCCAGACTCAAACGATCCCCCGGGGCATGAGTCGCCGGCACCCGGTGTCCCAGGCCCGCGAAGCATTGGGGTTCGTTCAGGGTGACCCAATGGGATATTCGATCCGAAAATCGACCTATTAGAAGGGAGGCGTAATCGGCAAACCATTGCGGGCTGTCTGGATTCAACCACCCTCCCCTTGTGTAAAGGGCCTGTGGGTAATCCCAATGAAACACCGTCGCCCACGGTTCAATGCCCTTTTCTAAAAGGGCATCAATGAGCCGTTCATAGAAATCCAGACCCGCGGCATTCATCTTTCCTGTCCCATCCGGCAATACTCGTGTCCAAGAAAACGAGAATCGGTAGGCTCTCAATCCTAATTCACGCATCAAATCGACATCTTCCCGATAACGCAGGTAGTGATCACAGGCCGAACTTCCGTGCTGCCCCTCCCAAATGCTGCCTTTTGTGGAGCAAAACACATCCCACACCGAGGTCCCCTTCCCATCAGCCGAAGAAGCTCCCTCAATTTGATATGCAGATGTGGCGGCACCCCAAGTGAATTTATCGGGGAACCATCCAGTTTTTCCATCTGTCATATTCATATTGAAAGGAATCTCCATCGGCAGGCCTACACAGCTACTGAACGTCGTAACGAAACGTCAATGAATGTGCCATGCCACGCCCCATGAATGTGCCGACTGAAACCTGATCAAAAACCAGGACAACATGAATAGCGCCTCTTTCTTGGCCATTTCCATCTTTATAAACGCGTTAAGACGTTTGCCGGCAGCAGTTGCGCAAGGAAAACAAGGGCATCTTAACGAATTAACTTAGGCGACCCTTGTGACGACACATGAAAGGGAGATGCTGGGCCCGCAAATGGAGGGCCATTGTTTGAATGACCATGATCCACCCAATCACATTTCCGCATTATGGCGTTTAGAAACGGAATTCTCTGGCAAGACAACTCCGTTTTTCAGCACAGCCCACCTGCTCATTCGTTTGAGGCCGCGCTTCCGGTGGTTGCCCTTGGCGTTTTCATGGGTCCGTCGGGCCAAGGGATGGTGACAGCGGAGGACGATGACAGGGCAGGTGACTTCTCATTCCAAGAACAGGGGCTGTCGTTCGATCGGTATGTATTCAGTCCTCTTTGTGGGGAAAACCACTTGATTTCCAACCTCCTAGAGGTCGCCCGCGCTTTCGGTACTTCCATTAACGAGATTTCGGAGAATCCGGGAAAGCGCATTTCCCCTCGACCTGACCCGACGGAAAGACGATTCTTGTCCAAAAGCGTTGCACCGAACCAAGGCGGGATTAGCGGAATCCCTCACAGAAGGAAATACAACTATGAAAGTGGTCCAATGTTGGGATGACGGAGTCGACGACGACGTCCGCCTCATTGAAATCCTGCGTAAACACGGGGCAAAGGCTTCCTTCAACCTGAATGCGGCACAACACACTGCGAAACGCACCAGTGGCTGGAAATACAAAGACATCAAACCGGTTTGGAAACTCTCGGCAGGGGAGCTGGTCGAGGTCTACCGGGGATTTACCATCGCAAATCATACGGCAACCCACCCGTTTCTCACCCGCATTCCTCTAGCACAAGCGGAGCGTGAAATCCGCCAGGGAAAAGACAGGTTGGAACAGATTTTTGGAACCGAGGTGCCGGGCTTTGCCTACCCGTTCGGCGACGCAAACCCAGATGTCGAGGAACTGGTTCGATCCGCCGGTCATGTTTATGCACGCACCACCGGACGCACTCAAAGTGTCTTTCCCTGCGCCAATGCCATGGCGTTGCATCCCTCCTGCCATTTTTTGGACCCGGATTTCTGGGAGCTTTTTGATGCGGTGAAAGGCAAGGATGGTGTCTTTTACTTCTGGGGCCACAGTTACGAGATGATCGAAGATTCCGAGTGGGAAAACTTCGATGCCAAGATCGCCCGAATCACCGCCGATCCCGCCGTGACCTGGACAGACCTTCCTGAGTTGTTCCGCTGAGCCGTGTCTCCTCCAACCGAGGCCGATTCAGCATGCCAAAGTAGGCTGGGGCAACTCCCGGGAGGCTTCCTGCAAACGAGAGGCGACGTCGCAGCCCCACCCATCGGGAAAGGCCATCATCAGAGCACTGGCCCAAATTCATGAGGATACGTCACGCGGTGGGCCATTGTGTCAGGATTGGAACTCGATCAAGGCCACGCCCGGAGCGGAAAATTCAAAACTCATCTCTGATCCGATCTGATCGTATCCATGGAACGGTTTAAGCCGGTTTGCGGCACGCAACTCCTCGAGCAGCTCCCGCTTCAAGTACGGGGGACTGCCGGATGCCCGCCAAGTGTGAAGGATGTTGTTTTCATCTTCCGTCAAACGTGTGACCGATTGCACCGCGCTTCCTTCCGGCAAACGCACGCGCAACTTCAGGGACTCTGCGCAGGGAGGATGGCTGCCCGAGGCGTCGTAGGCATAAAAAAGCACCGCGCCACCCTCCTTGGACTCCGTGGCCAGCGCTTGGTGAAGCGAATCCAAATGCTCACCCTCCACCGCGACCCGCCGCTCACCCAGGCGACACAACAATTGAAAGGCATGGTAGGCGGGCTTCCGCAGTCCTTGCAAATTGAGCATGCCGTAATTCCCATGGAAGGCACGGCTTCCATAGCCCACTTGGTCGTATATGTCGCTCAGACACCAATAGGCAAAATAGTCCCCCAGCTGGGAAACTTCCGCCATGGTTTTGACGATGAAGGCCGCCTCATTAGCACTTTCCCGGACAGGCTCGCAGGGAAACCAGGAACGACCCCACTCGTTCCAATGCACCTCACCCCGATAACCTATTTCGTCGAGGAATTTGCGCGTCCCGCGGATGACTCCGGCGGCAAAATGCGGCGACTGAGAAACCCGGTCCTCCTGGGGACCATCGAACGGGGAAAGCGGCTGGCTGTCACTGTCGTTGTTGTAGACGTGCCCGATGATGTATTCGGGTTCGATGTTGCGGGAGCGACAGAAGCTCATGAATTCAGGCATCCATTCGGCACGGGCCGTCGAGGGACCACCCACCTTGAACGAGGCGTCCACCTCCTTGATCGCCGCCTGGGTGTTTTCATAGAGGTCGAAGAAATCGCGCTGGTCCCCTTCAAAAAATCCGTTGCGCAGATTGGGTTCGTTCCAAACTTCGAAATAAAGTCCACGCACCACCCCGATCCCAAAATGGTCGACGAGATGCCGCACCAGATGGCCCACAAGCTTGCGCCACTCCTTCATGTCCGTGGGCAGGCTGATGCGGGAGCGTGTTTCAAAAACGGTGCGGGTTCCGGAGGCCAGCACCCCCGGCATGAAAGCTGTCGTGATCATGGGAAAGATTCCCCTCTCCAACAACCGTTCGATGATCATGGTATTGATCTGCCAGTTGGGCCGCTCATGCAGGCGCTGTTCCGGCCATACCCCGGGATCCTTCGTCAACACGCGCATTTCATCATCCAGCATCCCAACGGCGCGGACGTGGCGCGCGCCAATTTCTGCGTGCGCCATCGCCAATTGCTCCTGCATGTCCGCGCGCACCATCCACCGGAACTGGTCCACATTGACCATTCCTTCCCAAGTGTGACGGAGCGGGCTGCATGGACCGCCCCACTGCGGCTTGATCGTGATCGTTTTCAATATAAGGATTCCAAAGAACGAACGATCATCCAATAGCACTCCACAGGGAGTCGAGATGGATACTCCACCCAGAAACTTAATACGTTAACTCAGCGGAAGCCCGGGCGTACGGGGTTACCCCGGTCGCAAGCAGTGGTGATGAGACAGGCCCAATCGGGCATCTCCATCTTGTGGATGGTACGAAGTTCCGGTAGTCGCATTCGCAGCTCTTCATCAAACCGCGCCGCCATCTCCAACAAAGGCAGGGCATCACGTCCATTGTAGTATCTGCCAGGCCGGTAGGCTTCCAACCCCGCCGCCGCACGCGCGTGGTCCAATCCCACTTTGGAATGAACCCATTCCTGTCGTTGTTTTTCTCCAAGGACATAGGGGATGAGGTAATGGACCGATTTTCTCACCGATGAACCGCGCGCCGAAACCGAATGATAAAGCCGCCCTGCATCCGGACCCAGGGAATGCAACAATTCGATCACACTCAAGAGACCACTTAAATGGTAGGTCAGGCTATCCCGCATTTGCAGATCATAGCTCCCGCCGTCTTCAAACAAACTCTTGTCGACAAACGCCGTAAATCCCCTCCGGCAATCCTGCCACCAGACGTCGTTACCACTCCAGGCCGCGCACAGGGCCAGAAGCCTGAGTCGTTTCGCAAAGCGGTTCCCGCGGTCCGGAGCCCCGCCCAAACCTTCCGCGTGCAACCTGCCGATGTCATGAATCCACGTGTCGATGCGGGCCAGATCATCCCGGGAGAACGAACTGCGGAAAGTCAGGGCCGCCACCAAAAGTGGGGCCAGCTTGTTTTCATTGACGTCGTTCCCTGTGGGAACGTACGTGGCCGACCAGGCGCGGACATGATCCATCACCGTCCGCGCCGCCGCCTCGTCCCCGGTCGCCTGCCAGAGCAGCAAGAGCGCAGCGACATGGTCCAGGGTCCGCAAATTCTCGACATCCGCGCGGCGACCGGGGTCGGTATCGACCAGCCCTTCATACCGGATCACCCGCAGGGGGTTTGGCTTGGAAGCGATCCAAGGGGCCGTTTCAAAACGGAGAGCCTGAAGCTGGCGGGCAGCCTCTCGGTCTTGGGCCACCAGAGCGCGCAAACGTTCGTATTGCCTCCGCTCCAAAGGCAACACCGAGCGCAGGGCAAATTCACCGGGCTCCATGCCACGTAGCGGCCAAGCAGCACACATTCCCACTGCTGCACTCAGAACGTATTTAAAGAAACTCATCCTCCCTCTCTTTTCCCAGCCGCTGTGGGATCAACATATGTTCCGAGATGGCGGCTCGGGAAAAAAAGAAGCGAGGCATGAACCAATCCGGCAATCAGGAAACAGACCCCGACAAAGGCCACCACGGCCGGGCCTCCCCACTGGCCGAAAAGTCCTTCGCAAACCCGGCTGAACCAATCCAAGAATCGACCCTCCAGCGGACCAACATGTGCGAGCAGCACACTATCCTCCGGTTTCTTGGGATCAAAATACACATCCGCCGGTCCGAACAATTGGAGGGCCAGCGTAGGACCACCATATCGTCCGATATGCGATATCTGCGTGATTATGCGCCCCCCGGCGCTGTATTGAAAAACCGGACGAAACTCCGTGGACCGTGGCTCGGCGTAGAGATAAAAATCTCTTTTTGTCGTTTGGACATCGTAACCTTCCTTTACGTATCGGTAGTCCTTCATCAATTCGCCCCGACTTGCGTCCAAGGCTGCCAGGTCTGATCGATCGAAGCGTGCACTGATTTGGATCCACCCCAAACCCGAGGTCATGGCTGGCCCCTTGGGGACCAATCCACCATGGTCCACATCAAACCCTTCTGGCAGATCGGCCAGACCGAACCACCCTTCCACCCGGTCCGTTCGGCCGATAGCCACAATCCGATCCGGATCTCCGCTTCTGCGGCCCTCACGCTTCAAGATACCCCGCAATACAGATGCATCGCCTTTGGAAGCCTGAGTGACCATCTGTTGCCAATCGGGCTTCATTTGCTGCAAACCAGCCATTTCACCAGTCCGATCCGGTGAAGAAGAGACAGTCCCTGATAGATCGACCCATCCTTCGATGGCTTGGTCATCCTTGAAACGGGCGAATACCCTTCTGCCATCGGGAGTTTGCATGGTGATATCGGTTACGGTCGATCGCATGAGGTCGGTTCCCGTAGAGCGGACCAACAACATCGCCACCACCCGGGCTTCTGTATGTTCCCCGAAGAAAACAAGACGCAACTCGCGTCCGCACCAGATCAAGGCCAGCACGACGAGAAGCAATCCCAAACCCGGCACCAAGACAACTTTGAAAAAGCTTTTCATGGAATCTTCACATCCCGTTCTGAATACCCTTCCAATCCCACGGGCTGGATCCGCCCTAAACGCACCAAGTGGGCAAAATAAAGAAGGAAACCAAAGCTGGCCGCATCCAACAGCAACAAAAACAACGTGCCGCTGAAGTAATCGTACTGGCCTTGGGGCAGGAACCACTGCGAATAAAGGGCCACCCAGAGTCCGACTCCGTTGAGCGTGACCAACCGGGTGATGCTGCGGACAAAGTTAAGGCCCGCTTGGGCCGTGCCCATCCTACCCCGCGGAATGTACTCGAAGATCAACGGTTGCAGGGCAATGGTTGTAGTGACCCCACATATTGACATCAGTTGTCCGAAGAAAATCATGTGGCCTATCGTGGGGCGATGATCAGGTAGCACGTACTGGACGAAGAAATAATAGGCCAGTCGCACCAAGAAGAAACACACCACTCCGATCATCACCAAACGAAGTTTGGGGAATCGGTCCACGATCAGGCCGATGAACGGAATCACCACCACCATGTTGATGATCCCACCAAAAAGGATATTTGTACCCATCTCTTGTTTTGAGTATCCCCACTGCTCGGTGACCAGGAGATCCCCCAGCGAGCCCAGACCAGTCCCCATCAAGATCGTCGAAAAGGCCAGCAAGTATACGGGCCACAGGGAACGCTCGGCAAACAACTCACGCAACGCCCCCACCAGGCGGCCTGAATGCTGGTCCGCCTCCCTTGCAACATCCAACGGAGGACGCTCCCGGATGAATAACATGGAAAAAACCACGCAGAAGCACGCACAACATGCGGCAAACCAGTAAATCAATTGCTCGCCGTCCAATTTGAACGAACCCAGATGGATGGCATCGTCAAACCGGCCACTGATGATGACCAGAAAAAGCATGTTTCCAATATTGCCAAACCAACCGGAAATCGCCGAGGCGCGTCCACGCTGTTCCGGGGGAATGATTTCCATCTGCAGCGTCTGGAAAGTCGAACCAACATCGCAGAAGATCAACCATAGCACGACTAGAATCCCGACCGGGACGGCATGGCCCGCGAGCGGGAGCAGGAACATCACCACTGCCATGACGGACCAAGCCGTGAGGACGAAAGGCAGGCGCCGTCCATAGCGTGTCCAGATGCGGTCGCTGTAATACAAGCAGGGAGCGGCCACCAGCACATTGAACAACACATCCAGGCTGCTGATTCCGTTGATCAAAACCGGTGACTCGATGAACTTCCGCATGGTGAAGGTCATGCTTCCCGAGGCGGCCATGACAAAGAGATGGGCCTGTCCGACAAAAGCGAGCAGTACCACCCAACGCCACGGAATCCTCTTATGTTGGGTTTCCAGGATCATCATGGACGGATTCAATTGTCCTCTGAACTCAGGGTTTGGAGGTTTTTTTGGTTTCGACTTCTCGGACTGCTTTTTTGAACGCTTCTGTCGTCGGACTCAGGGCAGAAGCGGACTTGTCCAGTGTGTAATCATAGACAAAGTCCTTGTTCCGGTATTGCACGGGCAGAAGGGTTTTGGCATCAAGCCACAACACATGTTGTTGGGCTGGAGCTTCTGTTTGTTCCGCCAAGGCCCGGGTGGCGGCCTCGGAAAGCCCCTTGGATTGGGCCGTCAGCCCTGTCGCATCAGCGGATGAACATTCGAACACGTATATTTTTTTGCCCTGGATATTTTCCGTCCGCACGTAATCCGCACGTCGTAATGCGGGGATTTCCGGAAAATCCCCTTTGCTGAGATCGGGCGCGGATCGGTCGCCCGCATGGACTTCCACGATCCTGATGTCGCTCGGGAAACGCAGGGAACCCTGGAAAATGAGATAGCCCCCCCTGACGTAGAATTCTGAAACCTTGCCCCCTTCCCAGCGGGCCTGCATCGCGAGTTGACCGTTCTCCCGTGCATATACGGCGCTCACGGGATCGGGTTGCCACTTGAGCCGGTTCTGGTTCGTCCGCTCCTCCTCAGGCAGCGGACGCAGGCGTTGGGCTTGGTAGGTCATGGCGCACCCTTCCGGAATCCTCAAGACCAACGGATCCGGAATATCGGAAGGTGCTTTTTCTTTTTCCTGCCCGGAACATGTCATGGCGAGCAAAGTGAACAGGCAAAAAAGCACATCCACACAACCCCCACGCCTTCCACTGAAAAAACGTTCCACTTGCATCACGATTCCTTTCTCTTCATTCGGATACCATTTCCATCTGCCGATCCACCACCTTGCCGGTATAGCGGTCAACGGCGACATGGAGCCAATAACGGCGTTCCCCTTCGACCATAAAATCTTTCAGCGTGGCTCCAGGGCGGTTGGCTGGATATCGCCCCGCCTGGGCCACGACATCGATCAGCAGGTTCCACGTGCGGGTCTGGCCGGACTCAGCCAGCGCCCGGATGACCGCCTCCTTTTGGGTTTTGATTTTGTTGGCGTCCGAGGTGGCGCTGAATAGGGCGTTGTTGCCAAAGCGCGTGACCAGTTCGGATTTGTTCAGCAGCGGTCCCTGTCCAGCTCCCGATCCCCTGGTTAAGGCTGTCAAGGCGTCGGCAAAGGATTGGGCTTCGGAATTGTTGATCTGACTTCCGGCAAGGTTGGTTTCCTGCCGGGCCGCACCCAATATCATGGCCTTCAACACTTCCGGATTCCGGGTGTTGAGATTGACCTTGCCTGCGACCAAGCCAGTGGAGCCATCCGCATCATTCATACAGAAGAAGTCGAGCAAGGCGGCATCGGCGCTTTTGTCATTGGAGAAATCCAGGGAGCGCCAGGGCATGTCCCGGAAGGTGTAACCCATTTCCGCGACGGACCGGAACGGGCGGTTGAGTTGAACCGGGCGGTATTTGCTCCCGTTTTGCATAGGGAGCGTATTGCTTGCATCGGAGGAATACCATCCATCCCCGGGCCGGACCACCCCGTCAGGGTCCGGGTAGTTGGGATCATTGGAGTTAGTGCGTGCGCCGCTATTGTCCGCAAGCCGGTAGGTCCGCCCTTTGTTCATCCACCAGGCATTGGTGTGATTGTCCGCCGCAATAAACTGCGGCTGCCAGAATGTCTCCAATCGATTGGATGCATCCCAAAAGGCCGTCTTGCTGATGAAATTGGCGAAACCATCACTATTCAGATCGGGTTTTTGAATGCCAAAACGGAACGTTCTGGGGTCAGAAATCAAGGTGGTGCCGATGCGTCGGTTGCTGGCCCGTGCCCGGTTGTCCGTCGCGGTGAAACTTTCCCAGAGTCCCCCATTGGCCCCATAGCCGAAACGCTGGACTTCCTTCCATTGCCCGGAATAGTTGGCCTCCAACGCGTAACGTGGACCCTGCCGCGTCCCTTGGTTGCCCGGCAGGGAATAAATGACATTGTTCACTTCCTCGCCGGAGCTGATGAAAATCGAGCCCGCCCAGAATCCGGCGTAATTCAGGCCGTCTCCCGTGTAGAAATTTTCCACTTGGTTGGAATCGCTGGACAGGGTTGCTCCGGAAGACTTCAGCCCTCCCAAGAGGATGGGATTGGCCGCGACAGATGACCAATCGGCATAATCCATTTGCAGATAGGAACTGGTGCCACCGGGAACTGACCCCGACTTGTATGTCGTTCCTGGATTTAAAATGGCTTCTGAATAAACCGTGCCAGAGACACGCCGCAAACGGAACTGGGTCGGGCCGTTATAGGTTGAGGTGGTTTGTAAAGGATTCCAGAAGGTGGGTTCCCACCAAACACTGAGGACATTCCGGCTGGGATCCCCGTCAACATTTCCGCTCGAAGCCAAGGGCCGGTAGGCCGTCAGGCTCATGCGGTAGAGGTAGGGCAAGTTTTCCGAACCATAAAATTCAAAATTACTGAAAAACACCCGGATGGGGAAGCTGTCGGCATCCGATTGATCGATGATGTTCATTCCGATTTGCAGGATATGCCGGTCGCGCAGCACTGCGGTGGTCACCGCCCCGGAATTGTAACTGCGGTTAGTGGCATTGAATGGGTCCCAATCGCTGACCGAAAGCGCATACCCATTGCTGTCAGGTTGCGGGTAGGAAGGAACAACCAGGCCGGTGGAACCTTCCAAGATGGCCGCCTTGAGCAATTCGAAGTAGTTCGGCTCGCGCTGTTCGTCGGCCACCTGGTTCAAGGTCTTGATGCTGCTTTGCGGGGTCGAACCCGCCGCGCCCACGTAGTCCCAGCGCAGGTTCGATGCGTTCCACTTTAACCCAAAGCAGGCCTGTATGGCCGCATCGCTGATCCCGGCGGCCGGGCCGTTGGTTCCCAACCAGGCCAGGCGGGCCAGTGGAAAACGTCGCTGCACCAATGACTCTCCAGGATTGACGGTATAACTGAAGGAAGTTCCATCTGATTTGTAACCGGTGATGGTTTTGTTGGCCGGCGTGGCGGAGGGAAAGCGGACATTGGCCACCGCACGGTTCACCGCTGCGGTAGAATTTGCCTGGGCCGCATAATCGATGGTGGATCCGGTGGGAGTTGCCGGGACCCAACTGGGGGCGTTCCATTCTCGGCTGAAGGTCCCAAGGTAGGGGAGGGCCTGCGTGCCGACGACCGAGGGATTGTCCCTGGCATAACGCAACAGGTCCTGGCGGCCGAGGAGCCGCTGGTTGCCAGCGGCCGGAATGAGGAACGAATTCAGGCCGGAAAACAAATAACTGGTGTTGACCCTGGTAACCGGGTCCCGCCAATTGACGAAGGCCGACGGGTCACCCAAGCCCGGAATGGCCGCCAAGGCAGCTTGGTGGATCAATCCTCGACGGCTGTTTTCCGAGGCAGTCAGACCGTTGCCCGCCTGGTTGATATCGAGAAGACCCCCTTGATCAAAGATCAGGTAGGAAAAACGTCCAATGACGTAGTTGGCATTCCCCACAGTATCGTCCCCCAAGACCGCCAAGCCAGGCAGTGCAGTGGTCGTGTCACGGAAAGGTCCCTGCCGTGTGATCAAGACCCAGTCAGGAGCGACGAATGCGGGGGGGACCGTTTCCCCGAGAAGGTAGCTTTTGTTCCAGCGTTTTTTGCTGATGTATTGTCCGTTGGAGGCTGGGTCGGTCTCGCTGTTCACGGCCACGGCACGGATGGGTGCGGTGGGGGTGGCGTTGAAGGTGCTTTCATTCCAGAAAGCCGTGGCGGAAACACTCCTTTTGATCAAGTTGGGCAGGGTATCCGACGTCCCCGTCCGGATGGGCATGGCAGCCTTGTTGTTGATCGGCTTGTAAATCCAGATTCCTGAGGCGGCATCCTGGTAAGTCGTGCCGGCGTCTGAGCCGGCCCGGATTTCTTCCCGCAGGTCCCCCAGAATCAGATCCATGGCGCTGCGAGAAAGAAAATCCGCGCGCGCCTGGCCCGCACTGCCGAAGGAAATCCGTCGTCCAATGAGGGTTTTACTCAAATAGGCCACGATCAACACACTCAAGAGGGCCACGGCGGCGAGGGTGAAGAGCAGGGCGATCCCGTCCCTGCCGCGGCAAAATCTTGTCCAACCCGATGGCTGTCTGGCATTCATGGATTGAGAACAATGCTGCGTTGAAAGATCCGGACGGAAGCGGTGGCGTTTTTCGCCGCCAAGGCGAGAAATCCCGCGGTTCCCACCTGGTCGGTCCAGGCCTTGAGAGGAAACTGGCCGTCCACAGCGTCCGTCAGTGCGGCGACAAGGGAATTCCACTGGGCCGGAGTGACCAGCTTGGCACTTTCCGGATCCATCGCCGCCACGGTCACAATCATGGCGCCCACTTGGGCGAAGTTCGGTCCGGGTGAAGCCACCAGCGACCCATCCGCCTTCATGACAAAGGCGTACTCGACCCGGAACACGCTCTCGCCGAGAATACCGAAGTCATTGGCCCCAACTGTTTCCACAGAGGAGACATTGAGGGGTTTGCTGCCGCCAGTGGCTTCCCAATCCGTTCCCGTCAAGCCCCTCTCGAGTCGTAAGCGTGAAGTGGCGGCATCGGTTTGGACCCGGTAATTGACAAACGAAACCCGTCGACGTCCGGAGTAAGCCGGCACTTCGGCATAAAATGAAAGCCCGTCATTTCCCGGCAGTTTGTCAACTTGGTAAAGACTGCGCGGGTCGCGGCTCATCTGGAGCAGATCAAGGGTGAAGCGATCAAGGGCGACACGGGCCTGGTTGACGGCGTCCATGCGTCGGTTGCTCTCCCGGATGGCACTGCCGGTCAGTGCGGTCACCTGGGCGATGATCATGCCAAGGACAACAAAAACAACGACCGCCACCATCAGCTCGATCAGGGTAAAGCCAAGCGCGCGTTTTCTCATCCCGCTCTTCCGAAAGTTGTGGATGCGGGGACCAGAAGGGATGGAGGCTGTTTTCAACGTAGGAAGGTGGCGTAGGTTTCCACCCGGTTGCGTTGGGCCTCCGGAGCGGAGGCAGGCCACGCCACCTCGACCAAGCAGCCCACCGGCTCACGTGCATCGGCTGAAGAAACGGGATACTGGGTAATCTTCAGGGCGTATCTGGAGCCCGCCTGGGCGGAGAGCATTTCATTTTCGGAAATAAAATACTGACGTGTTAACAAAGACGTTCCTGCGGCAGCGGGCAAATCCGGCAGGGCAAAACGCTTACTGGGTCCGCCGAGCGGCGAGAATCTCAAATCATCGATAACGGCACCGACCAAATTGACCGCCCGTGTTTCCTCATTGCTCGCCTTTTCAGACTGCATACCGACCGGCAACAAACCGACCAGGGTGATGAGACAAAATGCGGCGATACCGAGGGCTAGGGCCACTTCGACCAGCGTGAAAGCCGATGGCTTGCGTTCCAGCATAAATCGAATCCGCATTTTTACCTGAACGTAATCCGACGTTCAGGGCCGAACCAATCGCACATTTCCTCCGAGTCCGCTGACCTGCAAGGAAGCCACGTTCGGGGATGTGCCCTGAAGATTTTTCAAGCCGATTTCAATCCAACGCGAGGACGTGTTGGGCTGACAACTGACTTCCCCCTGGGGCGTGAACCGCAGGACCAGGGTGAAGGTCTTGGTTTGCCCGGCGAACTTGGTGCTGAACGTGCCGTTGGTATTGGTTGTCAATTGTTCGAGAAGGCTCGGATCAATCGAGTTGGCCAGGGAGTTGTTCCGGGCCACGTCATTTTCCAGGCCCACTTGCGAGAGCAGGGTCGGGCGGATGACCGGGCGCAGATTGGAAGCGGTCAGATCGTTTTCACCACTGAGCGAGGATACCACCGAAACATAGATCCCGTCTTTGCCGCCATCATCGAGCAAGCCCAGCCAGACATAGGTGTTCTGGGACGTGGCGGTGATTTTGGCCTGCTCAATGATGCCGTTGAGGTCGGAAAGGGACCGCGTGAATTTGCCTGCCGGGTAGAGCGAGCTCAACCCCATGACCGAGAGTGCGGAAAGCACGGATATCACAGCCAAAACCGCGAGCAATTCCACCAAGCTGAACCCACTTGGGGAGGTCAGCCGTATCGGTTTATGTACATATATTGTATGCATATTGGCCATTGTTTGTTTGCTTGTTTGTTACAGTTTCAACTATTGGGGCCGCATAGCAAGGGGTGGAATACTAAACACGTTAATTGAGTTGCTACCTTTCCCATAATCGCTTCAATGGACCCAATCAAGACCTGAAGAAAACCATCGCAGGGCAGGCGATTACCTGCGGGTGCGCGTTTATTCACTCAACTATAGGTGTATGAAAGTAGAAAAAAACAAGTCGAAAGGCGACCACGCCGGTCCCCCCACCTACCGGGATTTGGCCCGCAAGGCCGGGGTCAGTGTTGCTGCCGTGAGCATGGCTCTCCGCAACCGACCCGGCGTCTCGGAGAAAACGCGTGCGCGCATTCTCCAGTTGGCCAAAGACGAAAACTACCGCGTCAACCCCCTTGTCACTGCCCTCATGGTCGAAACACGACAACGTCGCAAAAACGGGGTCAGAGCCATCATGGGAATCCTCAGTCACGGACCTCTCGACTCACCGGAAAGCTATCGCGAACACTACGGCAAATCGGAATACCTCCGTGGTGCCACGGCCGCGGCCTCAGAACACGGCTACGCCCTGGAACAATTCGATTGGAAAGATTTGCACGCCGACATGCGCTCATTCCAGAGGGCTTTGTATACGCGACGGATGGTCGGACTGCTGATCCATTTGAGCGAACCACCCCCCGCCTGGTTCAAACCGGAATGGGAAAACTACGCGGTGGCCTCGGTGGGCAACGTCATCCATCTGCCCGAGCTTGATGCCGCGACCCATGATCACTTCAGCGGCCTGCAAATGGCCCTGCGTCATGTTCATGCGATGGGCCACCGCAGGGTCACGCTCGTTTTGGATAAAGAAGCCCAGCGCCTGCAGGAATACCGTTACCTTTCGGCCTACACCGGAGCCCCGAGTTTCCTCCCCAAACTGGCCAGAATTCCTCCACTGCTTGCGGACAAGATCACCCCGGAGCAGGTGTTGGAACATGTGCGAGAAAACAAAACCACTGTGGTCATCTGTGCTGACCATTTGGTGTACCATTGGCTGGAGAAAGGCGGCTACCGCATTCCCAAAGATATCTCCTTCATTCACCTCGACCGTGACTACCGCTGGAACCACATCGCCGGAATAGAGCAGAACAGTTTTGACACCGGCTCGGCTGCGGTGGAATTGGTGGTCAGCCGGATCAACCGCAACCAATACGGCATTCCGCAGGTGCCCCACGTGACCATGATCGAGGGCCGTTGGGTGGATGGGCCAAGTATCCGTCCCCTCGGTGACGCTTGAGATTCGGCCCGATTGATCGAACGGACGCGACCCAACTTGCCTGTGGGACCTTCCAGTTATGCCTGGGCCTTCCGAGTGGAATCAGGGGTCCGCTTTGAGACCGCTGATGCCTAAGACGAATGGCTGGCCATTCCCCACTTTACCCGGCGAGAGGATGTCGATGCTATCGACACTTTTGTCCGGTTTTGGATTTTTCCAACGCATGAGGTAGATACCCACCTTCACGTTCCCCTTCGCGGACTCGGGGGTCATGGTGGTCCAGGCCACCTCCGCGTCAGGGAGGAAAACTTTGCCCGCCTCAACCGCTCCGGCCGAATACCAATCAGTAATCGATTCCTCTGGCTTGACCAATACATCGACAAAAGGATCGGGCATGCCAGGAATCCAAGTCTTTCGGTCCTCATAATAAACCCGATAGGTGAAACCCGGCGATCCCCAGCTGGCACTGTGGAGGAAGTACAACTCTTCCACCTTCCTTCCCACCTGGATGTTTTTCACCTCTGCGGGGAGCACGCCAATTTCACGCGTGCCGGAAAGTGCGATGATCGATTTGCCTCCGTTTTTTGCCGGGTCGATGATGTCGAACGGGATATCCTTGAAGGTTTGGGCACCCAGGGGCATGTTCCGCAAATCGTTGTCGGGGCCCTGTCCCGACCAACCCCTCAGCGTGTTCGCGGGGTCATCGGCGAATGGACGGTTGGCCTGGGCACGCAAATCGAGGGTGAAGTAGCGTTCGGCCGGGATTCTGGTCGTCGCCGCTTGCGCGGCCCCTTTGCCCCCAAGAGAAACACCGGCATTGGTCAGCATCATCGAGAGGGTGCGCAACGGGGCAGGCAAGGGATATCCCAAGGCATTGGTGAGATTGACAATGACCGCCCCGTTGCCCACTTCCCAAACCCCTGCGTAAGCGGGATCGATCAACGGTGTCAGCCCGTCCCCGGTCAATCGCTTTTTACCCAGAAGGGCGCGGCTGTTTTCTTTCATGGAGACGGTGATATTTCGGGCCCCCTCTTCCAGGTTCCCCTGCCAAAAAAAATCACTCGGGCTCAATCCCTGCATCCAGCGACTTTTTTCCGAAGGGTAGCCGCGGTCCATGCGAAAGTCCTCCAACTTCACTGTCCTGCCTGTCAGGGAGGACAACCATGCTTCCCCCTCACTACCCAGTCCTTGCAAGAAAAGGCGGTTGCCCTGCCGCAGCCAGGGCAGAAGAACGGACTCGTGCTTCTGAAGGTAGGCCATGGTCTCCGCATCATCCGCCGGAGCCACCAGCACTCCGTAGTTTTCCAGGACCAAAGGATCCCCGGGTTTTTGGATGACCTCCCCGGAAATACCAAAGCGGGCCCGCATGCTCTCCCCCTTGGATTGGGGAAAAGCCAGCACGAGAGTGGGACGGATGTCACGAAGAGGTGATTCCGCCCCGGGCCAGCCGAGGATGCGCGACAACATCTCATGCGCCATGGGGTCACTTTCAATCGCCCCCTCAATGTTCAATTGACAGAACAACACACGCCCCGCACCTTCCCGCACCTCCAAAAGCGGGGATTCCGTGAGCATCTGGGTGCCAGCCAGAAGATGGGGGCGGAAATTGCCGCGGTCGGGCAATTCGATGGCATTGTATTGCACCATCCAGTCAGCGTCACGAGTGGTCCAAAATCGGAAATCATCATCCTGCAAGTCGCGCGTGAGGGAAGAAAAACGGTCGGGAACGACCGCTACCACGCTGGTGTTGCGGTTGTACTCGGAAGCCTGGGTCTGGGTGATCGGGAAATGGAGGAACTTCGGGAGCTGACGATGGGCCAGCACCACAACATCGGCGCCGGCATTGACCATGTCGCGCAATTTTTTCAACCCATCGGGTGCGACACCCGCCAATGCCTCCGGCCCAATCAGAATAAAAGCGCCCCGGGCCCGATTCGGATCCAAGCTGTCGAGGTTTTTCCGGACGACGCAATCCAGCATTGCCTTTTTCAGGTACTCCACCATTTCCCCGGCAGGATCAAAGATTTCCAAACGCGCCGCCCCCGTCAACTTGATCGGTGCGCGGTCGAAGACGGAAAGAACCTGGCTGTCCGTGAAATAGGCCGTTCCGTCGGAGGCCCACATTTCTGTCAACAAGGCATAGTCTTTACCCGGTTCCGCCGGCAGTTCCAACGACACGGTGGCGGGGGCATAGACCGCCGGCTTGAGCCGGATTTCCAATTGCTGCGTGGCCACAACGACCGGCCCGTTCATCACCGTCCACTTCACCGTCACATCTTTTTCTTCCAGCATGTCGTTGTGCAACGAATAGACCATGCGGGCTTTTTCTCCGGAGTAGAAACGTGTCTTCCGGTCGAGGGGGAAGGCCGCCAGGGGACTGAACGCCCTGGTGTATGCGCGGTCAACATGGATGAGGAAACCGGCCACGCCGGCCTGCCGGTCGAATTGGAGATAGTTCCGCCGCTGGGTGGCCCAATTGAGGTAGTTGTGGGCGTTGCCCCGGTCCCAGTCAGATGACCAGGACAGGGGATGGTAGGTGCTCAAACCGTTCAGTTCGGCACCAGGATTGAGGCAGTATAAAGACTCGGACAGGAGAAAAGGCCTCCCCCCCAAATGGGCCAGGCCCTGATAGAAGCTTTTGTCCTCGAAAACGGTCCAGGGTGGTGCCGTTTCCCTGGCGGGTTTTTGGGAGTAGATGCCAACGTTGCGAAAGAGGGCAGGCCTTTGCTCGGGGTGGAAAAAAAAATAGAGAAACCGGTCCCTCGGGCTGTCGAAGCCATGGAAGTCGACGATCTCAAAGCCCGGCGGATGGGGCACAGATCCACTCACCGTGACCAGCCGGGTGGGATCCATTTGGCGGATGCGCTGGAAGAGGGATTCCATTTTCTTTCCCTCCCCCGGACCGTCGAATTTTACCTCGTTGCCCACATCCCACATGAAGTTGGAGGGTTCGTTCGGCCGCACCCGGTAGACGGCCTGCATTTCCTTGTAGAGGTTTTCCCATGTCTCAGGCAATTGATAGGCAAAGCGGTCCCCATGATGGGCGTTGTGCTCCAACATTTCATTTTTGATGAAGATTCCCTGTTCATCCGCGAGACGGCTTCCGGACAGACCCTGCATGAATCCATTTTCACCCTTGAAGTTGTAGCGCAGGATACGGGGCGACCAGGGAATCACCGGCCAAGTGTTGCCATTGGTCATCAGGTGGCCTGTCCCGTAAAGGTTGAAACGGGCACCATTGAGGGTGAAATGGTCTCCGGAAATGCCGATCTGACGGAAGCCGAAGCGGTCCCGGCGCTCATCCAGCACGCTACCGGTGTTGTCGAGCAGGCGCGTCCTCAACTCATAAAGATGCGGTTTCTCCGGATTCCACATGACGGGCTTTTCCCACGGGATCCTCATTTCGAGCACCTGCGTTTTCGCCGGCGAAACCACGACGGTTCGAGAGGGGAATTCCAGAACTTTTTTGCCCCTGTCATAAACCACTGGTTCCAGAACGACACTGCGGGCCACCCCGGCCTGGTTGACCAATTCAAAGCGACCCTGGATCTCGCTGGGGTCTATGCGAGTATCCACCGCCACCCAATCCGTCCGCAGCGCAGGTGCGGCAAAAATTTCCGGGATACTGTCCAATCCCGTGTAACTATTTCCCTGATTGAGATGTGAAGTGGCCGCGATCAAGCCCCGGGAGGGTGCGGAGGCGGTACCGGGTGCGGTCACCGGAAGCCCCGGCGCCAAATTGGCCGTGTAATTGGTGACCCGTATGGCCAGCTCGTGCTCCTTGGCATTTTTTAAGTGCGACGTTATCTCAATCGAACCGGGCAGCTCGTAGTTTGGCTTAACCCCAGCAGGGGCACCATCGATGAAAAACTCAGCCCGATATTGCACGCGGGGGAGAAGCAGAAAAATCCTTTGCGGGCCCCATCCTTCCGGAATGGCGAACTTCTTCCGATACCAGACCGTGTTGGACTTGAACTCGGCAATCGGCACTTCATGCGGGAGGGTGACTTTTTTCCATCCTTCCCTGGGCTGGGTGCCGGGAGATTTTTCCGGTCCCTTGGGCACGGAGTACTCCCAGCCCTCTCCGAGGCGGAAAGCCCCTTCCCGCTCAAGATGGTGGATATGCTCCCGACCGTAGTATTGGGAATAATCAAATGTTGCCTGTCCGGCGCTGACGGCCTGGACGCGCGTTTTGTAAAGATCCGGTTTCTTAGGAATCTTCAAATCGAGCGGGAGCGCGCTTCCCCCCCCTATTTCCAAATTTTCACCCATTTCAGCCAATGGGGTTCCGAAAAAATCTTCATGGCTTACTTGGAGCTTCAATCGCACCGGAAAAGGGGAAGCGTTCTGAACACTGACCGTACCGCCGGTGGGTTGGGAAATACGGATGGTCTCATTCAAATCCGCCGTCCTTAGACGCAACCGTCCGAACCCGTTCGGGTAAAGTTGGGTGAGATGTTTGGCGCGAAAAAACAAGCGGACCGTTTGGCCCGGTTTGCTCACGGGCAAAAAGACCACGCCCTCCCCCCCCGCCCAGCGACGGGCGGCAAGGGAGCGGTCAAAAAAAACGGGATTGCCCAACAGGGTGGCGTCTGCGATGGCACGGGTTTCATCCAACTCCAAGACCAAGCCCCGATCCTGTGGGGCATCCTCGGGGATCTTCAGGTCCGCCATCCAAGCCCGCGTCTCACCAATGAGGATGTTGTGTGCCGAAAGAAAGGCCCGGTCAAAAACCTGGGCCATCGACAGGGCATCCACCCCATTCCTGCCTTCCAGATCCTTTTCGCTCCGGATGTCCCGAGGCAGAAGATATAGTTGGTGAGAAACATCACGACACCAATCCGGTTTGGGCGGCATGGCAGTGGGCAAACGCACCACATCCGGAACCTCTTCCGGTGTCATCGCAGGTGCCGGATCTTGCGCCGTTACCCCGGGATCAGGAACAACCGTTGCCGGCGGCGGCGCAACTTCCCCTGTCAGCAGAAAAGGGATAAGCACACCGAGCCCGACAGATAAGCGCGCCATCCATCCGATCATGGCACTTCAATTTCAAAACGAAGCGTTTCGCTGCCGCCGACAGTTTTCGTGCCCCCAAAATCAAGATAGAACGTGGCACCGCCGGCACTGGCATTGTAGCCTGGCGTTCCGTACCAGACAAACTTCTGGTCAAACGCGACCGTGGCCGTGCCGGATTTGAAATTGAAAACGAGGGGATTGCCCGGCTCGGCATTGAATCCGTCTTCCATCATTTCCTTGTTGGTATCGATGGGAAGGATAAAATTAGTGTCGACCCCGTGTGGCAGATCCTGAGTGATCTTCATATTGTACTCCAGCACGATCTTTGTCGGCAGACAGGTGACCTTGAGGCCCCAAAGCACAAAGTTGCTCATGTTGGCATTGACATAGTTGAATACGGGATTGCCAGCCTCGTCTTTAGTCTTGACTACCGTCAACTCAGGGCCGGTGGGAATACCCCCATCATACGTAAATTTATCAGGTCCTTCCTTTGGAGTGCCTTGGATGATCCATTCCCCCACTTTGCGGAACAACACAACCCCACCCGCATTGTGGATCGAACGCAGACAGCCCCGTTTGTCCAGAAGGAACCCGTAGTGGTCGTTTTGGAAATGTTCCTGCAACAAGGAGGGGTCAAAATCATTCGGAAGGATCGTATTCAAATCTACAGCCGCCCTGGACGGGACCAATGGCAGTAGAAAAAAACCGAGTAGAATGATGGGGAGAAACTTCAAAATAGTACATAAGCGAATGTATTTCATAACAATTGTCCGTTCATAAGTTTGTTCTGCACACGGTTAATCGATGAGTTAAGAAACAACCTGGACGGGTTCGCCCAGTACAAAGGGTTGGAATGCGCCTGACTTCTTGCACCCCCGGGTCATTTTCTGAAATCCGGTGGAAGAACTCCATCTCCAATCATGCCAAACACATTCCCCCGATAGATAGGAGAGCGAGTTCCCATCATCATCATAAAAACACCCTTTGGCCTTGGTCTCACTGTAAATGTGGGGCACGACCTGGATTGGTTTTTTTCCATCGAAGGCGTACCCGGGGCTGGCCAGCGGCAGAATGGCCCCATCGCGCACAAAGAGAAGCATTTCGGAGAGGGGAACATCGGCAAAGTGAACCTTTTCCCCACCTTGGTAGGACTTGCCCGTGAAGAAATTACGCCATACCCCTTGAGGCAGGTATACATCAAGGTTCTTTTCATTGGCCAGCAGAGGAGCCATCAGCAGATCATGGCCAACGAGAAACTGTCGGTCGCACCGCCAGGTATTCCGATCCCCGGGATAGTCCATCACCAGGGCACGGAACGGCGGCGTCCCTTCCCGGGCATAGGTGGCAAATGCCGTGTACAGGTAAGGCAACAGACGCATGCGCAAATTCAGGACCCCCCGCAGCAAGCCGGAGATTTCTTCCGATTCTGCCATAAAAATATTCATCTCATTGAGTGAACGCTCGACTTGTTTCCAAGGCGGGTTGGGAATGTACCAGCCGTTGATGAGACTGAGGGGCGAAAGGGCCACGCACTGCACCCGTCGCACCAGATCCTCGATGCTGTCGGCGTGCCGGACTTCCGGAGTCCAAAGTAAACCGGAAAAACCGGCGTTGACCAAGCCGCGGATGAAATCGTCGTGGCCATACAGATCACTGTAGAGCACATAGGGCAGCGGGGCCGCCAAGGCCCCGGAGGAACGCACGAGATCATACTGCCTGCGTCCGAGCCGTTGGAAATTCTCCGCCAGGGTATGCTGGTAGTGCACCCCGTAGAGTGAATGCATCTGTTCACCATCCGCACCGCTCGGAAACTGGGTGTGTTCCGGGAACGACCAAGCGAAGGGTAAAAAATCGCCGTTGTCGCACTCGTCCAATTTGAATCCATCGGCTCCGTCCTTGATCAATTGGTCGTGGTGGTCGGAGAAAATTTTCTTGGCGCGGGGGTCCAGAAAATCCGGAGCCAGACCATCGGTACTGAGTTCGTCACCACAGAAGGGCTTGATCTCCTCGGCAAAAGGGGCGGCGGGATGGACAAAAGCATTTTCCCACAGGTTGAGGCGGTAACCCCGTTCATGCATGTCTTCGGTGAACTTGCGCGGATCCGGAAACCGCTCACTCCAGACAAAGGAATTCGGATAAAAATGAGTGTGCCATCCGGGTTCCAATCCGATGACACTGAAAGGCATTTTATCCTTCTGAAACTGCCTTACCAGATTGAGCACATCGCGGGCATTGTGTGTTCCGCAGGCCCGGTACCAATTCCCCAAACCCCAAATCGGCGGCAGGAAGCCGCCCCCGGAAAAAAGCACATAGCGGCTCACGGCCGATTTCATGTCAGGCCCGGCAAAGAAATAGATATCCACCCCCGCCGCCGCCGGGATGTCGATGACCGTTGTGTTCCCGATGGAATGGGCCGCGTAGAGTTCCTCGGTGCTGGTGTGGGGCACGGGATTCGATCCCCATTTTTCATCTACCCTCCGCTTCAACTCTTCGACCTTGGCGTGGGTTCCGAAGTAAAAGGAAGCATAACGTGCCGTATCGACGAAAATCCCATAACCATGGGTCGAGACAAAAAAGGGCACCGGGGCGTGGGAATCACCCGTGTCCACCGTCGGATCGGCATTGACTCGGAGCTGTTTTTTCTTGCCCGATTGCAGATGGCTCTTCAACTGCAGACCCAGCCCAAAGATGCCCTCGCTCCGGTCGTAAGGCAGTTCCAATGTGCACCCGCGACGATGACGGCGAAAGTTGATCTTCTCCACTTCAAACGGAACCTGCATGCCCCATTCAGGCAGCAGATGATAGGCCTCCTGTTTGGCGGAGTTGGAACAACGGACAGAAACCGGAGTGATTTCTTCCGGCTTCCCCAGGGTGATCTTCCACACTCCGGGTGCCACCAATGTCCAAACAGAACGGGCAGGGTCCAGCGTCTCCTTGCCGAAATCCACTAACCCCGCCAATTCATGGCAATCAACATTCGAGATCATCAGCAGCGTATTCGGGGAGGATAGTTATCAATGTCTCTGGCCCAGCAGGACCCGGTTTCGTCAGGTGTCCATCATCGGACCGGGACGCGTGCTGCCAAGCGACAGGCGACTAAACGCGTTAATTTTCGATACCCCACCCATTGTCCGGCCCTTCGTATATTAACCTGAAAGTCATGATCCTTTTCTCTTGAAGCATTTGTTAACGCGTCAAGCGTTTGACTAGTCAGACCGATTGGACGAATGCTTCCGTTGAATCTAGATTCCCTTTTCATGCATTCACAACTTTCCTCGCAACTCCGGCTTCCAAGTTTACTGTCCTTGCTGCTGTCCTTTGCTCTCGTCTTGTGTGTCCTGGTGCTGATGAGTGGCTGCGTAAAGAAAGAGCCCGCCCCCAATGTTCCACCTCTTTCCCTGCGCATGCCGGAAAAGCCCGCCTGGGAAGTCACCCTCACCCCGCACTTGGAGTGGCTCGGCGATTCGCTCGATTCACTGGAAGCCGCCCGCCGCGCACCAGGCATGCCTTACGCCCAGGCCATGAGCCGACGCGCCCGTGAAACCCGACTTGACCATCAAGGCCGTTCTGTTTGGTGGCGTGTACAGGTTACACTACCACCTGAAGCCGCCACCGGCGAGCCCTGGCCGGCCGTGCTCGACGCCGATGAAGCCCGCGTCATCGCCGGAGCCTGGATAGATGGTCAACCCTTTGCCGGATTCGAGGGAAAAGACCAAAGCGGCCGGATCGTCAGTGGCGAGGGTAGCGTTGCCCTGCCCGGATTCGATACCCGGGAGCGTGGCAGCCTATGGTCAAGTGGCGAAGGTTCTCTGCTCCTTCCACTAACCCCGGGGCGGATTTCCGGGGAGGTTCTCCTCAAGTCCCAGGACATGCCGCATTTGTATGAAAACGGCTTCGGCCAGTTACGCCTCCGTCCCGCCACGCTTGACGAGCTCATTCGCCTGGAGCGGGCAGAAAAAGGTTCCGTGCGCGTAACCAACCGGGGACCTCTTCCGATGGTGATCACCTTGCACGTCCGTCATGAAGATTACTTTGGTGTGGCCCTTGTTGTGAATGACCTTCCGCTGACCCTTGCACCCGGCGCCAGCACCGTCATCCCTGCCGGCCAACCGGAACCGGACAAATCCACCGACCTGTATAAAACCCGCTTCTGGGCCAGTGTTGGATCCCGCAAGACCCTGGAATATTGGGACATCCAGGATGCCGCCCGGGATGAACGGGTGCGCCCACAGGTGCTCCGGCTCGAACGGGGCTGGGAGTTCTGCTTTGTTCCGGGACCGCACGCGCAGCACCCCGCACCGGCCTCCGCGGCCCAGTGGAAACCAGCCACCATACCCCACCGTATCCCAGACGATACCTATTCCAGCCATTGGATGTGGTATCGCACCCGCTTCACGGTGCCTGCGAATTGGAAGGAACAACGCATCCAGCTCATGCTCCCCAGCCGCATCCTCCTGCAATCGCGTGTGGTGCTTGACGGCCAACTCGTGGGCGAGTTCCCCAACTGGGAACTCCCCAAAATGATCCTGCTGCCCGGGACCTTCACCCCCGGATCGACCCACGAATTGATGATTGGTGTGACCGACTACATCGTCGCCCTCGCCCCGGGAATCACCCCACCCGCCGGTGGTCCGATGAATCCTCCCGGCCGCGGCTTGATCGCACCCATCGCCTCCACCACCCGGCTCGAAATTGGCATGCAGAATATCCCGGAGTTGATCTCCGTGCCCGCCGTTCGAACCGATCAGGCCACCGTCCGTACGACCCTCTCGGGTGGCCGTCCGCAGATTGAGGCAAAGTTAAAGCTCAACAACAATTCGTCCCAAGACGGCACCTACACCGTGGAAGCCTCGGTCCTCGAGAAAGGCACACCCGTCTTCCGCTTCCCCACCCTCACCGTCGCCGTGCCCGCCGGAAAAACCGTCCCCGTCGACTTGAAGAGAGATTGGAACGACCCAAAACCTCGCCTCTGGACCCTTGAGGACCCGTGGTTGTATGAACTTCGCACCGAAATTAAGGACGCTACAGGCGTGGTCCTCGACACCCGGCGCGAGCGCTTCGGGTTCCGGGAATTTGGCATCAAAGACGACCACTTCACCCTCAACGGTCATCGCGTCAACCTGCTCGGGGGCAGCCACGTGGTCCTGCAATCCCTCACTTGGCCGGTGCGGCACCAGCCATTCATTTTCCTGCGCCACTTTGGCAACCACCAGCCCAGCGGCTTCCTCACGGGTCGCGCCGTGCTTCATCTCGCCGATGAGATGGGCTATCTGGTCAAAAACGAAAACAGCAACCTGAATGCCCATCACATGGACAACTATGCCTGGCAGGACCCGCTTCTCTGGGAACGCGCCACCTCCCAAATGCAAGCCCTCATCGATGCCCAGGGCAACCATCCATCGATTGCTGTCTGGGACATCGGCAACGAAATCATTTTCAAAGGACCCGGCGAAAGTCAGATGATGGCCGACCAGCTGGCCCGAATCCGCAGCATGGATCCGTCGCGGGTGCCCACCGTCGGGGGCTCCGCCCCCTTCCCGCCCGGAGCGATTGCGCTCGATATGCACGGCTGGGGAAGCTGGTCAAACCGTTCAGACTACCTATTCTACCATCCGGAGGAGCGCCCAAGTTACCTTCGCAAATCCGGGTTCTACTCACACCGTCCCGCTCAAGACCCCGAGAAAGACTGGTCGGTGGATCTGAAAAACATGGGAGAATCCTCCCTCGTCCGTCCCAATGACAACAACAAGCTCCACCATATCGAGGGCAAACCCGTCATCTTCTCCGAGGGGCATTATTACGAAAGCCAGCTTCCCATCCCGCTTCTCGGCCATTTGGCCTATCTCCGCTTGAAACGCGAGGGAACCGAGCAAGGCCTGGACCGCTACCTCAGCTACCACGGACTGAACTTGCTAGCCACCCGAACGCTCTCCATCCAAAATGTGCGCGATGCCGGCTTCGCCTCCTCGATGATCCACGTCGACCGCGGCATCGGGCGTTTCATCCTCCCTCTGGTGAGTTTCTCGCACGACCGGCGCACCCGTTTCTCGTCCGGTGAGAAATTCCAGAGCCGTTACGGGATCTTCTACGACCTCTCGAATCCCGGCGAAGTCCATGCCCGCTACCGTCTCTTCGACGGGGAAACCCTGCTCGGCGAAAAATCCTTCACCCAGCTCTGCCAACCCGGCTCGCGAAACTACGTAGATCTCGAGTTTCCGCTTCCCCGGGTGGAAGAAGACCGGCGTCTCCGTCTGGAAGTGCGCCTTTCCATGGAAGCCACAGGTCGCTGGTTCTACGATGATGTGCCGATCACGGTATATGCCACGGACAGACTTGCCCTGCCTGCGGGCCAGTCCCTCGCGCTGTACGATCCCCAGGGCGGAGCAGCCGCGTTTCTTCGGGCACACAACATTCCTTTCACCACACTCAAGAAACTGGCCGATTGGGAGGTCGCACCGGACGGATTCCTCCTCATCGGCTCAGAAGGCTTGAACAGGTGCGGAGACGAGGACCGGGCCGGTCTGGGCAAAAAAATCGAGGCCGGAGGACGCGTCATCGTGCTCGACCACCGGAGCCTTCCTCGCTTTCTAGCCCGTCCGCTCGCGCAGACTAGTCAGCTCTTGAACATGGTCGCACGGCTCGAAGGACCCTCCGTGCTCACCCGCGGTCTGCTCAATGAGGATCTCCGATTCTGGCACAGCCGCGAACGGGACCAGTTGGTCAGCTGGGGGGCGTTGGAGATCCCCGCCACCGGACGCTTCCGCGTCCATCTGACCTCAGGAAATGGTTCACCCTTATTGGAATTGCAGGAAGGCAAAGGCCGGGTCGTCTTTGTCCAATTGAACCTTCAAGATACGCTCGGCCTCGAGCCAGCCTCCACCCGCTTGATGGCCAATCTCCTTCAGTGGTCCGGTGAACCGTCCGTTTTTCCAGATAAAAAGACCCTCCTGGTTTCAAGCAATAACATGCTCGTCTCTCCATTACAGAACCGCCTCGGTTTGAACACACCTGTAAAACCTGTTCTTTCGGCGGAGGATGCCGCCACCGCGGAATTGGTCGTGGTCTCCGGCACCGAGGCGACCAGCCGTGCCGGCGCGCTTGGCTCCCACACCGGATTAGCCCGTCTGTTCGATCGCGGCGGCACGCTGTTTGTTTACGGCCTGGATGCCGCCGGAGCCCGTTGGCTTTCCGAAATCGCCGGGACCGAGCTGAAACTGGAACCCGTGGCCAGTCGCGGCGCCCTCCTCCGGGGCGGCAACCCCCTGACCGCCGGTCTCGGCCATGGCGATTTCTTTCCCAGTGGCTTCGGCGATGGTTTTGACGTGGATGCCCCGTTCACCGTCAAGCCCGGGGACAATACCCTGGCGCTCGCACGCTTGAGCGGCTCCTCCGTGCGCGCCCTGACCCAGCCCGGAGTCCTCAGCGAGATTCCTGTCGGCCGTGGCCGGATCGTCGTCTTGCTCGTGCAGTCATTGGAGTACCCCGTGCCCGCACTCATCCGGATCCTCTCCACGGTCCTCTCCAACATCGGCGCCCCGCTCAATCCGGGTGGCGCGGCCGAGGCAGACACCACGGTCTGGGCTTTTGATCCGGTCGACCTGGGCCGGCATGTCAATTGGCCGCTCTCGGACAACGACGGGCCGAACCAACGCCGTGGCTGGCATCTCGGTGGTTCCGACAATGACATGCGTTCCCTGCCCTCCGGCCGCCAGAACTTTCGGGGCATCGAATACCTGCTGACCGATCCGACCAGTGCAAAAGGCAATGGCGCCATCGGCATCTCGGGAGCCAACCCCAAAATCCCCGAGCTGCCGCGCGAAGTCAAAGGCATCCCGGTGAACCGCAAGGCCGAGCGCCTCTATTTCCTGCACAACAGTGCCTGGGGCATTCCCGAGTTTGTCTACCGCGTCTATTATCTTGAGGAGCGCAGGGCTTGGATCCCCGGCAAGCCCGATCCCTTTGTCGATGTCGTGGTCAAGCCCAAGGAAAACATCCACGACTGGTGGTTCGGCTCCGCGGTCGACAACGGCTCGATGTTCCTCCCCGGTGCCACCGTGGCCTGGTTGGGGGACAACCCCACCACGCGCCGCGGCAGCACCCGCTTCGGAGTCTATCAAATGATCTGGGACAATCCACACCCTGACAAGACCATCGAATCCATTGACATCCTCTCCACGGGCCGGCCCGGCGAAGGAAATGCCTACATCCTTGCCATCACCGCCGCCTCCCGTGCGACCGGGGACGCCACACCGGCCAAGCCGCCCTTGAAGAAAGTCCTGCCCGCCGGTGTGAAAACGAGTGATGTGCAGGAACAGATCCAGTTCAAACGCTACGGTGCTGTTCTGCTCAAGGACGGCGGCCTCGCCTCGGTCTACGACGACCAAGGCCGGGTCTTTGCCACCTCCCGTGGATGGTCGGTCCAGGGATCGGCCCCACGGCCAGGACAGAAGCCTGTCTATGAGGACCTCGGTCGCCAAGAGGGACAACAACCCACCCTCACCTCATCGGTCGAGGGCACACGCCGGACCTACGTCATCACCGGGAAAGAAGGCGCCTCCGGGCCCTTGAAGTGGCAGGGCCGACTCACCGCCACACCCGGCGGACTTCGCTACGAACTCAACTTCACCCCCCTCAGGGGAACGACCCTTGAAGGGGGCGATGCCCGCGTGCACTTCGGCCTTGGCTGGTTGAACGGTGCCAAGGCCGACAACAGCAAGCCAAACGAAAATCCGCTCCGCATCACCACACCCGCCGGACTGGCCACCTTGAGTTTTGATTCCCGTTACCGCTACTGGTTCCAAAGTTATGCGGTTTATCCCGAATTTGTCACCTTCTACGCCCCGCCCCACAACGCCGCCCCCTACACGCTCGGCCAGGAGGAATCTGTCTGGTGGGAATTGACCGTGCCCTAGGTCGCTGTGCGACAAACTTTCACCGCATTTCCCCCATCTTCGGCCCCATTACACTTCAACCTCGTTCCGCTTCGGCATCGCATCCTGGGCTCCGGCCCGCGTGACGCTGATCGAGGCGGCACGGATGGCACGACGGGCATTATCCTCCCATGACAGGCCCTCCGCCACTCCGGCCGCCAGCCATCCACAGAAACAATCACCCGCGCCCACGGTATCGATCGGGCGCACACGCGGGGCCCTCAGCCGCATCACGCCCAAGGGACCTGCAAGGAAGGCACCGTGACGTCCGAGCGTGATCACCACCCAGCGGCAACCCTGGGCCAGGAGGTCACGGGCGGCGGCCTCGGGGCTTGACCTGCCTGTGAGCAGACGGGCCTCGTGTTCATTGGGCACGAGCGCATCGACCCGTTTGAGCAAAGTGGAGGGCAGTGCCCCATCAGGGGCGGGGGCAGGATTGAGTAGGAAGGGGACACCGAACTTGCGCGAAAGCACGGCGGCGGCCTGCACCGCGGCCAACGGCACTTCCAGTTGAGCCACCACGCATCCAGCCCCCCGGATCACAGACGCAGCGGAACGCACCTGCGCCACCGACACCTTGTCGTTGGCTGATTGCGCGACTCCGATGAGATTCTGCCGGTCTTCGCCCCCGATCAGGATGAGGGCAATGCCGCTGTTCTCACCCCGAAGCGTGCGGAGATGACTCAGATCTACCCCATCCTTTTTAAGTCCCCGCCGCAGATGGCGACCATAGTCGTCGTCGCCCAGTGCGCCGATGAGGGACACGCGCGCCCCGGCACGGGCGGCAGCCACCGCTTGGTTCGCCCCTTTGCCCCCGGGCACCTGACGGAATACTCCCCCCAAGAGCGTCTCTCCCGGCCGGGGCAGGCGCGGACACTCGAGCACCAAGTCGGTGTTGGCACTGCCGAGTACGACCACAGAAGGATTAACGGACCTTTTCAAGGATATCGCGGTATTCAACTCCGGAAACTTTGAACCAGATCAAAAGTCTGGCGTGCACAAGTGGAGATTGGGATAGGATGGTAGTCGAAAATCTCTGAGCGCAGGGTGTCGTTCAGCCTTCCCTTCCAATGTTCCGGCACGCGGGAGGCACCGGTGACGGCACCGACGATGGATCCAACCGTGGCCCCGTTGCAGTCGGTGTCCCAGGCCCCCATCACCGCCAGGGTAATGCCCTGGTGGAAGTCACCTCTGGCCAGGAGCACGGCCATGGCGCAAAGCGCGGCATTGGTAAGGGTGTGTACGGTGGAATAGGACTCAAAAGCTGTGTGAACATCGCCCAAAAGGACCTCGAACCGGGAGGCATCGCAACCATGAAGTTCGACGATCTCTATTGTACGTCGGATGACCTCCGCCAAGCGGCATCGGACGGGGATCTGTTCGAGTCCGGCTTGGACAATGCGGCGGGGATCGGTGGTCACAAAGGATGCCGCAATCATGGCGGCACAGAACATGGCTCCGTAGATGCCATTCTTCACATGACTGATGCGCGCATCGCGCCAGGCCAGCTCGGCGGCCCACTCCGGATTACCCGCGGCCGCGTAGCCATACGCATCCACGCGGATCTGGGCCCCGATCCACTCGCGGTAGGGATTGAGATGATTCCGCACCCAGGCCCAGTCGACTTCGGGCGGCTTCTTGCCCCAGTCCGAACCGGCGTGGAATTCGTAGCCGGTGACGAGATTGAGGTAGGCCTGGGTTTCAGCGGTGCATACTGAATGATAAGGCAATCGCCGGATCCAGTTGCAGGCCACATCCCAACTGGTGAAGTCCCGGCCTTTTTCACGCATCAACACGAGGCCCAGCACGGTGTAGCGGATGTCGTCATCGCTCTCCATGAAAGCGATGTGCTCCCGTGTGGAGGATCGGCAGATCACTCTGCCGATCGACGGGTCGCTCTCGGCCGGGGAATGCTCGGGCACGAAATCCCGCAGGGGCCATTCCTCTGGAGAGACCGCTGTGAGGTAGGCCTTGAGTCGTTGCCAGGGCTGCCGGCCATCGTGGTCCACTCCGCGCATCCCCATTCCCTCGAAGGGTTTCCCTAGTGCACACCCGGCACAGCGTCCCAGCCACGCGCCATGCAGCCGGTCGTACAGTTCGTCGGCATCCTGCGTCAGGGGGGGGAGAGCCGGACCGGCGGGGGGACGCTGGGCGCGAATGGACTCAAGCTCATCGGGTTCTTGATAGGGAAAGTCGGGCCGCACTGGCAGTGCCTGCATGCGTGCGAGCAGGTCGCGCAGCGCCTCGGGATTCTTGCCGGCGGCCTCAAAGGCAGGGCGGAAGGCTTCAAGTGCGGCGGGGTCCTTGCCCTCCTCGCGGCCTTGTTTGAATTCTTCATTCACTAGACTACCGAGATGATCCCAACCGGGCATATGTTCACTTTCCTTGTTGCTTGCCAGCCCGCACTTTATATGATTATTAATGCTTCGATCCTCTTCGAAACGCTCAAAGAGCATGCAAATTCGATCATCCACACTGGAACTGCCAATCCTACGCGCGTTACATCAGAATGACCCCCAGGAGGATCCGCCCTTCATCTTCCAGCTGGTGTGCAACGGCCTTCTGCCGACCTACGGAGGCAACCGCACTTCTATTCGAGGATTGAATCCGATGTCTTTCTGTAGGGCGTAGGGAAATATCGGCATGCCAGGGGTAGGTCTCTTGTCCGCCCCGCTGCCGCATCTGCAGATCCTCGTGGGGCGAGAGGATGTAGGCCAGTTTGCCGTGAAACATGGGCGGGCGGCGGGAGGTGCCGGATTCGTGCAGCGATCTGGCGGCAGCGTTGGGGTGATAACATATTTTTTTCGCCAAATCCTGGGCACGCTTCCGGGTCTGGATCGACATCGTGGGATCATTGTTCTATGCGCACGACACCCCGCTGGTTGAAAGTCCGGCAACCGAGTCGATGTCGCTCAGACGCAAGGAGGTGGGTGATCGCTCAGCCATGGTATTTCTCGCAGGATGAGTGCTTAATGCCGTTTCAGGATCTCCAAAAACGCCGTGTCAAGCCGGTGACCGTGAAAGTCCGCGTATGGGACGTCCTCACGGCCCGAATCGATGATGCCGAAGGAGCCCCGGAAATTCCACAAACACCAACCGAATCCGGCGGCGTTCAAGACGTCGAGTTCGTCCTCCAGCCAACGGAGCGCCACCGGGTGGGGAAGCAAATGTGAGCAACCCAACTCCCCGCAAATCACCGCGTGACCCTGCCGGGCAAAGGCCTTCCACGCGGTATACCGCTGGTCCAAACCCTCACGGGTGAACGTGCCGTCCCCGCTGGAGCGCCCGGGGTCGGGCCATTCCGGAACCGGTGCATCCGATGCCCATGACCACCAGAGTCTGTGATGGGTGATTTCTCCCGGCCAATAGCCCCGGCAACTTTGAATACACCCCAGGTCGGAGAGCTCGGGACAGGGATCCGCCCCGACATTGAATCCTTCCACGACGATCCTGCGATCCGCATCGACGTGACGGATGGCCTGGACCGCCCGGCGGATCACCCGCTCATGATCGGAACGGGAGCATCGCGCCGGCTCGTTCAGAATGTTGAAGGACAAATACGGTCCGGCTGCGGCATAGCGGCGGGCAAAGGTCTCCCAATGATGCGCAAGGACCTCCGCACCCTCGGGATGGGTCCAAAGGTCCCAAGGTTCCGGCGGCAGATGCTCGTCCCGCAGGCCTTGGTTGACACAAAACCCCGGCACATGGTGAAAATTGATCGAAAGGTCCAATCCATTTTCGGCCGCCCATTCCACCGCCCGATCCACCGGCTCGAGGGCTTCCTCCCGCAGGGTCTTTGGATGCTTGGGGTCGCCCCACCAATGATAACAGAGGGGCAACCTCACGTAGTTGAATCCAAAATCAGCGATCCAACAAAAATCCTCGCGGAAAAACTTTCCCCGGCCCGAGGGTGTCATCTCCTGCCAGCGGGGATCGTGCTCCACGAGGAACATCTCACAAAGATTGAAGCCCCGCCAAGTGGCGGGGGGACGGCCCGGTGCGGTCATACCGCGAGTCCCTTTCTCCCGCCGCGGGCACGGCGGGCCGGAGCCTGACAGGCTTGCTTCAGATTCTTCATGGACCGGATCACCCTGGGGGTTCCCAAGAGGCACAATAATAGTTCATTGTCTATATCGTGAGACATGGCTGAGTCGAAACCATTCTATTCGATTGTATTCCTTCATATCCTGCTCAAATTGGTCATAAACCATGCCGAATCGCTCATCCGCATTGGAAATCCACTACTCCCCCATCCCGCTGGATCCACTGCTCCCGCTCGTGTTGCAAGAGCACTACATCCAGGAGGATCGACCGATCACTTTCCTACACGTGCACGACTGCCTTGAGTTGGGCCTGTGCCACCAGGGCGAGGGTATCTTTATGGTGGGGGAAAAGATCCTCCCCTTCTCCACCGGCGATGTTGTCTTCATCAACTCGACCGAAGTCCATCTGGCCCAGAGTGCGCCGGGTAGCAAAAGCCGTTGGACCTGGGTGTACCTCGATCCTATCCTGCTGGTCGATCATCCCGCCGCCCGGGCCGTGCTCGATCCCACGCCACTGGCCGGGCCTCGCTTCATCAACATTCTCCCAGCCGGGAAGCATCCAGAATTGTTTGACGGCCTGCGAAGGATCATCGCGGAAAAGAAGCAGGCCGGACCGCACCACCGCCAAGCCCTGCAGGCCCTGGTCTGGGAATGGATGGTGCGCATCCAGCGCCTGGCTCCCAAACGGTCGGCTCGCGCTGCGGTGTCTCGATGGCATTTCGACCGTTTGGCCCCGGCGCTTCAATTGCTGGCCCAGAATTACAGCTTGGACCAACCCATCGGCGAACTGGCCCGGGCCTGTGGCTTGAGCGAGCCGCACTTCCGGCGGCTCTTCCGCGCATCGATCGGCACGACTCCTCTGGCCTACCGCCACGATCTCCGGCTGCGCATGGCCACCTCCCTGTTGCGGAACACCAGCCGCTCGATTCTGGAAATCAGCCAGGACGTGGGCTTCGAGAGCCTGTCCAGTTTCAACCGTCAATTCCGCCAAATTTACCACACCCACCCTTCCGCATGGCGACGGGGCGGCAAACCGAACGGTGAATCGGCCCGGGATCAGGACGCGGGCGGATTCCGCCGACGCAGGAAAGTCAGAGTCAAAAGCCCCCCCGCCAAAAGGGTGTAGGTACCCGGTTCGGGAATGGCGGCCGCATCCAACACCAAACTGTCGTAGCGCATGCGCGCCCCGGTCGTGTCGGTGCTGAAGAATCCTATGCCCTGGACGCTTAAGGAGCCCAGCGAGGCCGCCGCGATACCGGCGTCGCCTCCTGTTCCCAGGGTGAAGCCCGTGGTGTTGAGGGTGAAATTCAGCTTGGTCCAGGTGGTGGTGGAGAAGGTGACGGTTTTTTGCTCCGCTCCGGTGGCAAAACCACTTCCAAACTGAATGGCCGGACTGGTGAACGTCGTGTCTGATATATACCAGTCACTGCCCAGCTGCACAGCCAGGGCCGTGGTGGGGCTGTTGCTGGTATTGCCCTGCCACCAGCTGGCTGTGTTCATGCTGGAGAAGGCAGCGGCACTGTAGCCGGAAATGAAATTACTCGATGCGGTATAAATTAGGGCACGCTTCGTTGAGGATGTATTTTGAGCAAAGTTGAAGGCGAGCAACCCCGCTGTGGCATCTTTTCCCTGGGCGTTGGACAGGAGCGGGGTGACCGAGTTGGGATCTACGGAACTGGTACTCAAATTCACCGCGCTCGATGCCGCTCCGACATTGGATATGCCAAACCAGTTGACTGTACTGGTATTGGCATTGCCCCCGTTGGCCGCACTGGTGTTATCGAAGGTCTGCGTGTAGATGGTGACCGCCCCGGAAGAAAACGGCAAAAGCACAAGAAGGGTGACTGCCCCAAGCACGCACCGAGACAAATGGCTAACGTCATGTTTTTTGCTCATGCAACCATGCTGAATCCAGACTTGTATACGGCCAGTGATATTTTATGCTCTCATGTGCATGAGTCTTGAACGTGTCACGCTTGTCGACATCGCCCGTGAGTTGGGAGTGCACCGAACCACCGTGGCCCGGGCGCTCAACCACCATCCCGGCCTCCCGGTGGCCACCCGCAATCGCATCAACCAAAAAGCCCGCCAGATGGGCTACACGCCCGATCCCGTCCTGCAGGCCCTGACGGCCTATCGTCTCAAAAAAAGACCCCCCAAGTTCCACGGGGTCATCGCCTGGTTGGATGCCTATCCCACACGCGGAAAGGCCTCACAGCTTTTTGACCAGGAACGACTCGGGGCGGCCCGACGCTGCGCCGAGCTGGGCTACCGACTGGAAGATTTCTGGCTCCATGAACCTGGCCTCACGCCCTTGCGCCTGAGCAAAATCCTGCGAGACCGCGGCATCCAGGGTGTGCTCATTGCCCCTCTGCCCGATGGTTGTGATCCGGTGCGCCTGGAATGGGAATGGTTTACCGTGGTCGGCATCAGCCCCACGGTTAGGGACCCGAAAGTCCACCTGGTCCACAACGCCCAGTATGAATCCATGCGTGAAATGATCCAATGTTTGCACCGTATTGGATACCAACGACCGGGCATGCTGGTAATCGAAGAGCACGACCGGCGCGTGCGCCAGGCCTGGAGTGCCGGATTTATTTCCCAGACCAGGAATTTGAAACTTGCCAACCCAAACCAGCTCATCTGCTTTGAGACGGACAGCGCCTTCGAGGAATCCGCCTTTCTTTCGTGGCTTGCGCGATTCAGGCCAGATGTCCTGGTGTGCAATTACACCGATGTCCGACCGATATTGAAAAACGCAGGATGGCGGGTTCCCCAAGACCTGGGCGTGGTCTGGACCCTCGCCCGGCTGATCGGCCCGGAGGCTTCGGGGCTCAGACAACAGGAAGTAAAAATCGGCGCGGCGGCCATTGATCTCCTGACCTCCGCCATCCTCCGGGGTGAGCGTGGCCTGCCCGATACCCAACTGCGCGTCCTCGTCTCATCCGTCTTTTTTCCCGGCCGGACGATCCGCCCGCATAAAAAAAACGAACCCTCACTCAAACCAGGGTCCACAGCTCGGCATCGTGCGGGCCAATCGTCCGCCCGAGCGGCAAAGAAGCAGTCGCCCCACTGAAAACTTCCCGCAGTGCCGCACCGGGATGGCAATCCAAATCCGCCGCCGTGACTTGGACCGTGCGCGGGCAGGCATCCCAGTTCGTCAAGGCCACCACGCGCTGGAGATCCTCGGCATGCCGCACCCACGTGTGCGGTGCACGACCCCGATTCTCCGTCCAGTCGTAACCCGGACAGTTCACACGCTGGCCGAAGCGCACCAGCGCAACCGCATCCAAAAACGACGGCATGCGGGGATCGTGGGTTTGTTCACTCAACTTCCCGGCCAGTTCGGTCGCCGTGCCCGTGGCCACCATGAAGGCCGTGAACAGGCGGAAGGTGGCGTCGGGAACATCCTTGTGCCGGAAAAGCGAAAGCCCATCAGCCTCGGGAATCCAGAAGTGCCGCTGGGTTTCTTTCAAACCGACCAGAGCCGCCGTCCACACCGCGATTTCTTCCATCAGCTCCGGTCCCACGCCCCCGATGTCGGGACCGATGCGGTGTTGGTCCCAAACCCGGCTGCGGAAGGGATTGCCATTCGCAGGTTCCAAACAACTCAGCATCAACCCATCGGCAGGCAAACGCTGACGGATCTCCGTCTCGAGCCATTGCATCCATTCGACGTTGGTGGCCTGGCGGCCGGACAAGGTCATCCGCGTCTGGTCGAAACCGTAGGTCCAGAAATCCAGTTTGATTCCCTCGAACCCCCATTCGACAAACAACCGATCGAGCGCGCGCCGGGTGATGTCCCGCACCTCCTGCCGTGAATAATCGGCAAACACCAGGTTTGTCTCGAAATGCAGGACCGAGTTGGGAATGAAGTACTCCGGATGGCTTTGATACAACGCACTGTGGACGGAACAGGAGGGAGAAAACCAGATCATCGGACGCAGTCCGAGGGCGCGGATATCCTCCGCCAAGGCACGCATCCCCCGTGGGAAGCGACGGCGGCACCAGGCATCCTCCTCGCGCCAATGCCCCCCGAGATTGGCTGCTGGGGTGGAGTGCGTATCAGCGTCCGTTTCATAACCGTCATCGATCTGTATCCAACGGACTTGGGGGATATTCTGTGCCAACCAGCACGCTTCCCGGAGAATCAAGGCTTCATCGACCTGGCGTTCAATCCCTTCATTCCATGTGCCCCAAAAGAGTTCATGCCGCGCGTTCGGTCCAAGATGGATTCTCCCGGCCAGGCCGCGTTCACGCAGGGCAGCGTGATAGTTTGCAAAGACTTCCGTGCCAAAAGTGACCGGATCGGGGAGGATTTCCAAGTAGAGCGATTCCCCGACAAAGGATCGTCCCGCGGCCAACGGCCAGTCTGAAAGGCCGGGAAAATCATACTCGACCGCCACCTCGACGACCCGGTCGCCGATCCGCTTCCATGAGTACCCCGCTTTGGAGCGCGACTCGGTCAGGGGTCCGAAAAGCACACCGGCCCCGCCGGGTTGGAAAACCACGAAGGCATTGTGCAGTGCCATGTCCTGGTGCCCGGGGAGTAGATCATACGCACCCGGAGAAGCGAATCCCGTGCGCGGCAATCCCTCGCTTCCCAAGCCACGGTCTACTGGCAGTGTCATCTCCCGGTGCAGGCGAGGAAAAGAGTGATGATGCACTCGCAACGGCAGGATGTCGGGGAACGCCAAGCGGAACACCGCCCTGTAGCGGGCCATATCCCGGGCGTTCGCGGCCTCGAAGTGAACCACCCAGGTGGAAACTCGCTCCGTAAGCACGGTGCGGCACAACTCCGCGCCCGGCAGGCCGCCAGCCCCAACGCCTTCGATATGGACTTCGACCGACGACAAAACAACATTCATGCAGCAGCAAGGACACCACACTTCCATGGGTTTGTCCCGCCTACGTGCCGAAGAAAACCATTAACACGTCAACATGGCAGTGGGCGTTTGTTGTTCCCGTCCGAGGTTGCCCCGCTGCCCTCTGGATTCTTCCGCATGGCGTGTCACGTAGAACGCGCTGGCCGAAGGGTTGTCCCTTCCTGCCATTCCCCCATCAGGCAGGTTCCCGCGACGAGGGGCTGGCATCCACGACTACGGTTGCGGATCAGACTTTCCATCAATTGCAGGGCGGCCAGGACCTCGCGTTGCTTGTCCTGATAGATACCGGAAACTTGTGGGTTTCTTTGAGGATCCACATCGAGTCCGCACAAACCGACCCGCTTGGGCAGGTGATATCCCTTTTCCTGCCAACGGGCCGATTGAAACCCGTCTCCGAACGTAATGACCACATCCGGCTTGTGCTTTCGTAACCAGACATTCAGCGATTCTTCCGGATCGGTCTGCATCAATGCGGTTCCGAAATACTCGGGTGATTTGACGGCAAAAGCACCTCTCCACGAATCCCATGCCTCGACTTGATTATACAATTCATCCAACCACAGACCCGGACGACGGTAACCCCGGAGTTTCAATTGCCGCATGACTTCCATCATCGATTGGAAGTGGTGGCTGAAGACAGAGGGGAACAAACGCGAACCGGCCAAGCCATCAATGTCGACGACGCAAAAATGATCCCAATCGATGGCCCAGGACTCTGCCGGCGTTTCCCCCTCGACGAGGAACAAGCCCATGAACCCGCGGGCGGACAGCTGGCGGGACCACTTCTTTTGCTCCCCGGAGTCGGTGCCAATGCAGACTCTCTCCAGTTGGTAACCCCGGCGGGCGGCCTGCTGGGTCATGAAGTCAAACTCACGGAAGCTGTCTTTGTTCGGTGATGGCACCATCCGGAGGCGCATTGGAGAGGAGGAAATCATGGCCATGTGACCGAGGTATCCATGGGGACTCGAATCGTGGCGGTGGCGGGCAAGTGCCGCGGCCATCGGATCCGGCTGGTAGCCCAGGCTGCGGGCCGCCTCTTCCACCCGCTTCCGGGTTCCTAAAGGCAAACGGGGACTCCCCCGCAATGCCAGGGAAACCGTGGACTGGCTCATGCCCAGTCTCGCCGCAACCTCCGTCTGCAGCGGCCGGCTCATGCTTGATCCAGAATCCTCATCCCCTGAATTTATCAGAGGCTGGTGCCGGCGCCCAGCCTGATTCATGCGCATGAATGCTCAGCCCTCTCGCCTGGTGACGGATAAGTTGTGATCCTCAGCGACACAACCAAAGAACGGAGTCCCTATGAAAAACCTCGAAACAATCCCCCTGAAATCCCTCGTCTCAGCCATAGTCCTGCTGGCCATGCTCGGCACGGCATCGGCCCAGATCATCGTCCGGCCCACTGCAGTCAGCGAAACCGGTCTGGGCACGGCCGGGGGATCTCTGGTCAACATCATCGATGGCAGCGGGCTTTCGGCTGCGATGAATACGGGTGACGCCTATACCGGCACGTGGAGCACCCACAGCACCGGCGGTGGCGGCGATGCCTGGATCTCTGCATTTTATCCCAATGGCACCAACTCCATGACCTTCACCCTGGGGGGAGCCTACACCCTGCAGGGCTTCAACCTCTGGCAATACAATGAAACCGGCTATACGGTCCGCAGTTTCAATGGTTTCTCCATTTCCACCTCCACCGACGGCGTGAATTTCAACTCCACCGGAATCACCCTCACTTCCGCCAATTTACCCCAAGCCCCCGGCGTCTCTACCTACACGGGGATCTACACCACCTTGTCAGGGACCAACCTGACCGGCGTGACCCATGTGCGTTTTGAAAACATTTCTTCCTACGCGGGGGACAACCCGGAGTTTTACATCCGCGGGGCTTCGGAAGTGCGCTTTGTGGCGGTTCCCGAACCCAGCACCTGGGCGCTGCTAACCCTGGGTGGGGCGGTGTTGGTTGTCCTGCGTCGGCGCAGCCTTCGACGTTCTGCGGGATAAAGACCCGGTATTCCCCCCTGGACAATCGACCGACGTCGCCTCCACGCGTCGAACTCGCCGGCTGGACGGTTCCCGGGTGGGGAATCAGAGGCATGATTCTTGCCCTCCCTGAAGCCCGAATCGGTGAATAAAGGAGGAATCCATGGCGGCGGCACCAGGTCACACACTCCACTTCACAACCCACCCCCGTCCTTATCAGGGTGGGCAGATAATACGCATGTGTCTCCTGCGGGGGCCGCTCCCATCTTAGGGTTGTGAGCGATCTTCTATTACGCACCAAGGAGATCGCTAGACTC
This sequence comes from Candidatus Methylacidiphilales bacterium, assembly GCA_033875315.1. NCBI lineage: Bacteria > Pseudomonadati > Verrucomicrobiota > Methylacidiphilae > Methylacidiphilales > Methylacidiphilales bacterium. Next base: position 25,176 of record JANRJG010000040.1, on the reverse strand, counting down.
CCGGACGCATGCGGGATGAATGAGTTCGCTTGGAGTTGGTGAGCGGGAAATTATGCAAGCTGCGGTTGACTTCATGCCGCCTTCTTGTCCATCCCATGGGGCCCACATCACTTCTGACAGATGAACAAGGAATGACATCGGCACGTGCCCCCTATAAAACTGAAGGGCCACCACCCTGGAATATCACCAATGGGTGTGTGGCCCTGCAACTACCCGTGCGGCACAGCGTAATCGGAAACTTCAGGCCGCTGTTGCCTTGAGCCGACGGCGTAGCACGAACACTCCTACCAACCCCGCTGCGAGCAAAACATAAGTGCCCGGCTCGGGAATGGTGGCAATGGTCAGACCATTCCAGTTTCCGGTATAACTTCCGGTGATTTGGCCGGTACCATCCGCCACCGCCGTGAGGGTATTGTAACTAGTACCTAGATTGAAACCGGTGTTGTTGCTGACGGAATTGACGTTCACCGTATTCGCGCCGACAGTAAAGCTCGCCGAGCCGGAATACTGCGCGGGCTGGGAATAAAAGTAGAGGTCATACGATTGCCCGGGAGTGAGATTCTGCAAGGTCCAACTGCTTCCGCCACCAGCCGCGATGATGTATTCCTGGAAGAGATCGTTGGAATAGCCCTCATTGTAGGCACTGGCTGCATTGACCGTCAGGCTGATCCCCGTGCCCGCCCCCGTCGAGGTCGTGAGGTCGGTGAGCGTGGCCGGAGTGGCCAGTCCATTGATCAAAAAATAGTTCCAGCCGTTGTTCCCGGGATCGGAGACCGCACCCTGCCCGGTATAATTTTCTACCCCACCCGGAAAGCTGTTGGTGGAGGCGGAGTAGGCATTGAAGTCGATGTTGATGATCGCTCCTTGGAGCCGGGTCAGCCCCGCCCCCATCAAGATCATGGACAAAACCAACAGCGAGACACGGCGTAGGAAGTTTTCTCTCATGGAAGGACTAATGGCTTGGGCTTCCAAAATTAGCAACCATGACGATATCCGAAACGTTTCGGAAAGCCGGTAGAGGGTCATTCCTCCCATCTTCCCCGGAACTGGGCCTTACTTTTTGAGTGGGCGCAGGGTTTCGCCCTCGTGCCAGAGGCCCATGACGTCTATATTCAGCTGGGAGCTGGTGCGCCAGGTTTCACCCGCCTGGATCTGCTGGTGGAGCAATTCCACCACCCGGCGGCTGGATTCGGTTTCGCGTTGGTAAATGCCAGTCAGGGTTTCGAAGCCCTCGCGAACATGCAGGCAGCAGTAGCCCAGGTCTTGCGGCACGGAGATTCCCCGCGCGGCCAGCGCGCGCACCAAGTGAAATCCCTCGTTGGCCATGACCACATCGGGCTGCACCCGGTCCAGCCACTTCATGAAAATCGACTCATCCCATTCCTCCACGCGCAGGATGTTGTTTTTGAATCCCCCGCCATAGGCTTCCACCGCCACTTCAAAGCCATGCTGCCAGGAGGCAAACCAGCGGGGCTCAATCACCAACCCGATTTTTTGATACCCCCGGTCGTGGCATTGCTTCCAACAGAGGATGGCGTCTTGGGCGGTGTGGCTGATGACCGAGGGAAATTCCCGCTCCAAGGGATGACGGGACAGGGCCGCTACGGGGTAATCGTCCCAAGGAAACTCCAACTCGAAGAGGGTGTTGTTCAATTCCACCAGCAAGCCACAGATGCCACGGGCCCGGAGGACACGAGCCAGGGCGGTGAGGGCCTTCTGTTCCGCGGGCAGGATGAAGGCCTCCAACTGGTAGCCCTCTTCCGCCAATAAATGTCGCAGGTTCTGCCGTCCCGCAAGTCTGGAGGTGTGCCAGTCCAGATACTGGCGCCCTTTGTCTGTCCGGTCATGGACCAACAGGGCCACCGTGCCGCGGAAAATCCCGGACGACGCGGGTGCCTGTTTGACCAAGGCCCGACCGATGGGATCGGGGACGTAACCCAAATCCCGCGCCACCTGGCGCACCCGTTCCAACGTGGACACGGCCACACCCCGGCCACTGCCATGGAGCGCGGTGCTCGCAGTGGATACACTGACACCGGACGCCCGGGCCACATCAATCAATCGGATGCGTGGTTTCACTCCAGTTCACCCTTGGGGGTCCCTTCCTGCTTAACGGATTCGCCACACCGGGTCAAACGCAACGCCCCGGTCGTTCAGGTCAAACCCTCCCCGGAAGATTCCCAAAATCCGGAATGACGCATTGCTCCCCATCCTTCTGGGAAGATTGGTGGGCCACGATGCCGGGCGCGTTGTATCGCGCCGCCGTCCAGATGTTCAAATCCGGCTGCACCCCCCGCACCACCGCGGTGATGAAATCATCCGTAAGGAACTGGTGCGACCCCTCATGGCCGTTCGGTTGGATGCGGTAACTCTCGGGGAGGCGGCTGCGGTATTTTTGATGGATCCGGCCGAAGCCGCTGCGGAAGTCATTTTCCAAAGCCACATTCACCTGGATCTGGGTCCACTCCGCATGGCTGTGCACCCCCCCGCAACGCACCTCGTCTTCGATAGCTACCGGCTTGTGAGAGGTGCGGTCGGTCCAGATTGCCCCGTTGCTTTGTTCCTCGAAAGAGCCCTCCGTGCCATAGAGGCTCAGCCGCACGGAGCGTCCCCCGCTCTGGCCGACACGGCGGAATTCATTGATGCGCGCCATCCCGCCATCGCTCGTGCGAAAAAGCGCGGATTGGTTCGAAAAACAATTGCCCCACCGACTGACCTCGGCCCGGAAAATTCCATCCTCGTGGCGGTCGGTGTAGCCCAGGCACGAGACATGGGTCATGCGGGCTCCCGTGACCGAAAGCACCATCGCTACCGAGTGGGTGGGGTAGAGCATCGGCGGAAAACTCGCCTGGGATTTCCAATGGTCCCCGCCGGCGAATTGGAAGGCTTCGTAAAACCCGTGCGACATGTCGTGGTAATACTCGCCCTCGCCATAGACGAAGTGGCCAAATTTCCCGGCATCCCACTGTTCCTTGCAGTAAAGCCGGTTGCCGTAGTAATGGGAGGTTTCGCCCAGCATGTAAATCAGCCCCGTCCGCCGGACCGCCTCGATCAGAGCCTGCAATTCCTCCAGGGTCGTCGCCGCAGGAACGGCGGAATACACATGCTTGCCCTCCTGCAACGCTTGGAGGGCCAGAGGGGCATGGCTCCAGCGGGATGTAAAGAGGGCCACGGCATCAATGTCACTCCGCAAGACCTCCCCGAAATCCCGGTAACGCATCGTCAGTCCGAACAAATCCCCCACTTCGGACAACCGGCCCGGATGGGATTCGCACAAGGCCACCTCCCCCACCCACGGGTGGGCTTGGTAGAGCGGTATGAAGCAGGGGGAAAATTGTCCCGCCCCGACGATGCAAACTTTGAGCCTTTTCATGATTTCATCCAATAGTCGAGCGCTGCCCCCCGGACCCCAGAAAACGCGCCACGTGCTACATAACCCAACTTTCCATGAGGATATGAATAATTCTACCGCTTTTTAGGCTAATTCTTCCAGTATCCTCAGGTATGAAAACGACCGCATCTGACCGTTCCACACTTCGAAAGGCCGATCCGGGCCTTACGCGGGGCGCGGAAGCCAAGCAAGTTGTCATGGGTTTCTGCAGTGGACGACACTTGGCGCAGCCGATGCACAAACCCCATATGCACCAGGAGCTGGAATGGAACTACCTTCCCCGCGGCAGCCTGGTGTATCTGGCCGGGGGAAGATGGGTGCGCGTTCCCGAGCGTCGTCTCACCGTCTTTTGGGCGGCCGCCCCACACCAAGTGATCGAGGTCCACACGCCGGAACCTTTCTACTGGTTCACCCTCCCCTTTGCCTGGTTCCTCCAGTGGGGCATTCCCCGGAATTTCACCGAAGCCCTGCTCGGCGGCCGTTTCATGATCGATGCGGTGGAAGATCCCTGCGATGCGCTGCAGATCCCACGTTGGCACCGGGATATGCGGACGGCGCACCCCGAGCGTCTGCGAATTGTGGAACTGGAGCTGGAAGCCAGGCTGCGACGCTTCGTCCTCGGCCGTCGCACCCCATCCACACCCGAGCGGGTCGGAAACCCCGGTCCCCTTTCCGCTGTCCGCCAGATGGCGGAGGAAATCGCCCGGCGCTACCGGGAGCCTCTAACGATCGCCGAGATCGTCCGTCCCACGGGATTGAATCCCCACTACGCCATGACACTCTTCCGCCGCACCTGCGCCATGAGCCTGCTGGACTACCTCATTCAACACCGGATCTTCCATGCACGTCGTCTGCTCGTAACCACGCCGATGAAGATCCTGGACGTGGCGCTGGAAAGTGGCTTTGGATCCCTCAGCCGTTTCAACGAGGCCTTCGTCCGGGCCAACCTATGCACCCCCCGGGATTACCGGAAAAACAACCTCCACCCGGCCACTGTCGTCGAAAAAAAGAGCCGCTCCTGACCTAACTTCTTTTGGACGAACCAAGCAGATTACGGAGGAGGATGAGAAAGACACTGGCCGTCCAGGTATAGGCCGGATCCCGCCACCCCCGCCCGTCCACCGCATCGTGGTTCTCGGCGAAACCATGAGTGGCGCAGGCCCGGCAGTAACCCAGCGCCGCCCGATCGGCGGTCTGCCGGTCACCGATTTGGCGCAGACTGTACACCAGGATGTCCATGACGGGCGCCCATACCGGCCCCCGCCAGTAGCTGTCCGCTTGATAAAGAGCACTGGCCCGGCTTTCGGTGGCAAATCCACACGGACTGAGAAACCGCTCCGGATCGGAAAGGGAGGCCAGGGTTCCACGGTTGACCGCCTCGGGCCATTCGTCCGCCAGCAAGATGGCCAGGTGGGGCAGAAGAGAATCACCCTGGGTCGGTAACTCACGGGTGAAACAGGTCCGCGTCCGCCAGGCTCCGTCCACCCAGAAATGCTCCAGGCAGGCCGATTTCAGCGCTTCGGCCCGCGCGTTCCAGTGCTGCGCTCCGTCGCCGGCCAATCCCAATTCGTCTGCCAGCACCGCCAGCATGCGCATCTGTGCCACCATCCACGCCAACAAATCGGGCGAGCCGACGAGGTTGGAATCATCGAAACAGGTGGCATTGTCCCACCCGCACTCACAACCGTGGTGGTACTCTGGCAGCCCATCCTGATCGGCATCCCGGTGCTTGAACCACCATTCCACTTGTTTCTTCAAATGGGGATAGATCTCCCGGCTGATCTCCGTGCTACGGAAGAACGGATGGAGGGCGCGCAAACGGGCCAGCACCCAGCCATAGAGCGGCGGCTTGGTCATGCCCCAGGATTGCTGGCGTGGGGAGAGGAAGTCCGGACACTGGCCATCTTCCCTCTGGTGGTCGAAGAACAACATAAATTGGTCCCACGCCAGTTCCGGATGGTGGGGGGCCAGCGCCAGGGCATTGAAACAATTGTCCCAGCTCCAGACCGAAGTCATCCAGTTCTTCGACATGTAAAGCGCCGGTCGCCGGATGTATCCCCGCGGTTCCACTTGGAATGACCAGAGGATGTAGGCCGCCTTGCGGGCGGCTTCCGCAAACTCCTCCGGGATATCCCCCTCCAACAGGGGTGCCGACCATGTCTCGAAATCATTTTTCCAGCACTCACGCAGGTCTTCGAACTCCCGGGCCCGTGTCATCGCCGGCCCGGCACTTTCCCCGGCATCCTCCCAAAGCCCCCCCTCAAACCCGCCCGCGCTGTCCGGTTGAAACAGCATCTCGCCCTCACCCGCATGGAGGGTCCCCAGGTGGACCCCGAAGCCCACCGTCAACCCTGACGGATGGAATCGGCGCCGGGTCCATGGCTCCAGTCCCGGCAACGGCTCCATGTCTTGCCCGAGATGTCTTGCGCGCAACACACAAGCCCGCCCCCAAACACGAATCTCCCGCTCGGACGCGAAGGTAAACCGGACCTCCGCCCTTCCCTCTTCCCCACGGGCCTGCAATCGCAGGCAACCGGGCACGGCGTGGGCTTCGAACGGAATTTCAGTTCCATCCTCCGGGCGCAAAAGGTGGAACCCTAGCACATCCCGGGGATCGGAGAAATCGTGAAGCCGGCGCAGATTGACCGCGAGAGGATCAATCCGGCGATCCGGACCGAGGCCAAGGTAGGCACCCGGGACGGAAAAATTGATCTCGGATAAGGGAAGCTTCATCGCACGATCCCTCTCATTCAGATACACGTCGCTTGAAGGGACCAACGGCCAATCCATCACCGGTCTCCAAATTGGCCCGGGGATCGGGTGCGACGGCATAGCGAACGACCGTCGGATGATCCACTTCACTGGACCATACCCATACCACGTCCCGTTGGCGCGCATCGATCTCAGCCCGGGCGGATTTGAATTCTCCCCCTGCCCCCACCACTTCAAAGCTGCGCAGGGGTTGGTCATCCAAGCTCTTCAATGCCTGGTTCATGGTATCGAATTGAACGCGGAGCACTGAGGAACCTTCCGCAACCACCCCAATCACTTCAGGGGACTTCCAGGCCACTTTCTGCCCATGAACCCCACCCCGCGCGGCCAGTGCCGCCCGCCGACCGACTTCCGCTTTGGCTTTCGGGTGGATGTCCTCGGGGTCCCCTTGGTCAATGGTCACCACCAACGCCGTCCGGGGAATCAAACGGACGGCTTCGGCTTGGGCATCGCGGATGCCGACAAAACCGCCAGAGTACTGGCCGCCATAAGCCGGCAGTTGAACGATCAGGAAGGGAAGATCCGGTTGCCGGAACACCGAGCGCCATCCTTCCACCAGCGCCCGCAAGGATTGGACATAAGCCCGACCCCGACCCGCATCTTGTTCACCCTGATACCAGAGCACCCCGGTAAATCTCGCAGGCACAAGTGGATGAATCACCGCATGGTAAATTTCCATCGGTGTATCGCTGTGTCCAAAAGGAGGTTTGCTTTCCGTGCCGGAGGGGTCGTTTTCTTTCTCTGTTTCCTTTGCCTGAGCAAGACGCCAAGCATCATACTTGGCCACCAAAGGGGTGTCGTAAACCTGCAAGGCCTCCCGGGGAATCCAACCCTGGGCCTGGGTCCCTCCCCAGGCGGCCACCACCAAGCCTACAGGCACATCCAGTTCCTGCCTCAGATGGCGGCCAAACTGCCACCCCACAGCCGAACACCCACCCAGGGTCCCCGGCTGCGAAACCATCCAGCGCGCATCCCCCTTGATCCGGGTTTCCGGTTGTGGACTGCGCCCCAGAGGAACATTCAGCCAGCGCAATTGGTGATCCGGGGCCTGTTGTTGCGCCTCTTTCCACTCCGATGCCAGGGAGTCTTTCATCCCGTTGGCCATGTTGGATTGCCCCGCACATAACCACACGTCACCCACAAGCACGTCCTCGACTCTCACCGTTCCCGAGGCAGCCTCAATCACCAGCACGTAGGGACCGCCGGCCTGCAAGGGCGGAAGAGACACCTCCCACCTCCCGTTAGCATCGGCCATGACACTGCCCCATTGGTTGTTGCATCCCACTCTCACTTCCTCGCCCGCCACGGCCTGGTCGCCAAACACCACCGCACCGCATTCCCTCGGTAGCACGCAGCCGGGCGCAAACAACGCGGACGGCCGTGGTGCCGCCACCGCCTCACAGGGCATGGCGCACAACCCGGCACCCAGGAGCCCACCCAGGATCAACCCAAAAGTATATGGAGGTGGCACGATAAAAAGTCTCGCCCTGGGACGATCACAGCAAAGCCGGGCCTTGCTGAATGCGTTAAGGCCAGTCTCGCTGTCAGATTCTGTGGGAAGAATTAACTTCTTGCTGGCGAACCGTGGAGCCGGGCACCCAAAGCGAGCTGTTCATGACTTGGAGGGGTTCGGTCGGCAGCCCCGTTTCCGCCCGCTGGATCATGGCCACGACAAAGTTCACCGCCGATTGCGCCATCAAACCAAATTGCTGGTCCAGGCCGCCCGCCTCCGGTCCGAAGCCCCGGGGATCCGTCCAGACACACCCGATATCCTCCGGCACCCGCAGTCCCATCTCGGCCAAGACCGGGCGGAAATCATAATCGGCGGCTATGATCACGTCGGGCCTCGTCTTCCGGACCCAGGACTCAAAAACCGATAAATCCCATGTCCGGTATCCAGCCGTGCGAAGGATGGCGTCCTTCCGCTCGATCCCCAGATGGTGGGTTCCGGCAATGAACCCTGCCGTCCAGGAAAAACGCACCCGTTCATCATGTGCCTCTTCCATCGCCAGGGCCAGGCGTCGGTAACCCATCAGGTAAAGTTCGCGCACCATCATGCGCATGGATTCGAACTGATTGCAGTAGGCAGCATGCATCTGGGGCTGGAGGAGCGAGGGGCTGAGGGACACGCAGGAAAACCACTCCCATTCCATCTCGAGCTTGAGGCCCGGATTTGGCAGGGGAGCAAACAGCAGTCCTTGAATACCCCGTTGCCGCAGGATGCGGCTGAGCCGGTTGCCTTTCATGGCGGGGTCCCCACCCCAGAACATCTCCACTTGATAACCCAAGGTATCGGCATGGGCCACGCAGCCCCGCCAGGTCCGCGGATACACTTCCATAGTTTGGGCACGGCCCGGGAAAAAATCCAACCAGGCCAGCGTCCCTTGGAAGTGTTTCTTGCGCTTGCTGTTACGGTAGGCGTTAAGGGCCCCGAGGGCGGGATCGGGACGATAGTGGTGCGTTTGGGCCAGCTTCTCGATCCGTTCCCGGGTCTCCTGCGGTATCCCCGGATGCCCCTTCAGGGCCCGGGACACGGTCGTATAATGACAATTCGCCATTTTTGCCAACTCACGCAGACTGATTCGGCTTTTCTTCATGCACCAATAAGCATAAAAAGTGAATGGAAGGAAACAAGCTCATAAGTAACAATCACACCAATCGAAGGAATGTAATCCAGCGAAGCCCAAACTATGAAAAATGCTATGAAAACGAAAAAACTCTCGGTCTTCTCGATCGCCTTGGGACTTGTCTTGATCTCTGGCGCAATCACACCTCTCCAGTCCGCCGTCATCATCACATCGAATTTCGAGTCTCCTACGTTTACAGGTTCTGGCGGGGGAACAGCACTGAGCGGCCAGGGCTCTTGGAGCAGCGCAGGTGACTGGGTTGTGTACAACACAAGTCCGCTGACCTACTCTAATGGCACCGTCACCAACAACGGGGGAAGCCAGAATGCGTCGCTCCGGGGCTGGAACCCGACAGCCGTGGCCAACATCTCTTTCACCAGCCAAACCGCCCAGAATCTGTATTTCAGCTACCTCTTCAATTACACCAACCCAAACGGGGACACGGATGATTTCATGCGTTTCCAGTTCAACAATGCCGCCGGTAATGCGGGTTCCAGCAATTATCTCGCGATGCAATACTCGAACAATCAGATCAATGCCCGCGTTCGTGGGGCGTCTGCACCCAGCGCTGTCGCAGCTGGCTCGGCATTGACCAGTGGTCAGACCTACATGGTTGTGGGCAAGCTGACTTGGGACGGCAGTGCCTACAACCAGATCGACCTGTGGGTGAATCCCAATGTGGGAACCGAACCGACTCTTTCCTCTCAATACCTTGCCACCGCCACCGCGAGCGGGGCCAACACCGGCCTCAACAATATCAATGCCTTCACCATGTTTGCCGGGGCCAGTTCAGCCCAATATGACACCCAGACGCCCCCGAGCGACGTCGTCCGCTTCGACAACTTCACTTTGGGCACCACATATGCCGATGTGGTGACGGTCATCCCCGAACCCTCCTCCTATGCCCTGGTGGCGGGGGGCCTGATTTCACTTTTGGCCTTGCGGCGGATGAAAAAGAACCCCTGAGAAAACTCACAGATCGTAACTCCAACCCCCTTGGAAGCTGCTCCAAGGGGGTTTTTCTTGAAGTCCAGCCATGTGCCTATCCCGACATCCCTTTCTGCGCCGGTTTCATTGAAGAATGCACTGGTTCGAGTCGCCACCCTGACCCATGCCCCCTTCCTTTTCCCCATGACCAGCTTCCCCCAAGTGCCGGTAACGCTCGCTCCCGACGGGGCCTGGACCTGGTTCAATGACCCACGCGCCCTTTTCAAGGACGGCGTGCTTTACTTCGGCTACATGCGGAACAGCGACGGCAAGTCGGTCCTTTCTTCTTACACTCCGGGCAGCGGCAGCCCCGTCGAGCTGTGGACAAGTTCCTGGAATGAAATCGATGACCACGACAACCCCGCGCTCTTGAAGCGGCAGGACGGAACGCTGATGGCCTTCTATGCCCGGCATGCCGGAACCTCCACCAGCCTGGAATACAGGGCTTCCAACAACAATCCGTCACTGCCCTCGAACTGGGGCGGCGAGCAGGCCTACAACAGCAGCGAGCGGATCAGCTACGCCAACCCCTACCAATTATCGCTCGAGAACGGCCGGATCTACCACTTCATGCGCAACCTCAATTTCAACCCCACCTTCATCACCAGCGATGATGGTGGGGCCTCCTGGTCCCCGGCTAAGATGCTGATCCTCACCGGAAACGCCAGCTCCGTCAGGCCCTATGTCAAATACTGTTCGGATGCCGCCGGACGGATCGACTTCCTCTACACCGACGGACACCCGCGGGACGTGGCCAACTCCCTGTATCACGCCTATTACTCGGGCAACGCGGTCTACAAGACCGACGGCAGTCTTTTGAAAACGGCATCGGCCCTTCCCTTGCTTCACGACGCCGGGGAACGCGGATCCGTCATCTATCAATACAGCGATGCGGCCACCACGGACCCCAACAATCATATCCCTGGAGGGCGGGCCTGGTGCTGGGACATCACCTACGGATCCGGGGGCAGCCCCGTGTGCGTCTTCTCGGTCCAATCGGACTTTGTCACCGGCCCGAATTGGTACAATGACAGGATCTATTACTACTACGCCCGTTGGGTGCCGGGCAGTGGGTGGCAAAAACGTTTCATCGCGCATGCCGGCCGGCCTCTGTACGGATCCGAAGACGATTATGCCGGCGGTATCAGCATCGATCCGGCCGATCCCAATGTGGTCTACCTGTCCACCAACGCGGCCAATCCCTTCGATCTCTCCACCCTCACCAATGTCCCCCTCAACACCAATGAACGCTACGAAATCTACCGGGGCGTGACGACCGACGGCGGCCTCACTTTTTCCTGGCAGGCCGTGACCTCCAATTCGACCGCCGACAATCTGCGTCCCTACGTGCCCCGTGACCACAGCGGATACAACTACGCCCTGCTTTGGATGCGGGGAACCTATTCCAGTTATCTCAGCTGGTCGACGTCGGTGCAGGGCTATTTCAGCAACTCGTTTTTGAACAAGGCCCCCGTCATTTCCCTGCTCTCCCCGGCCACGGGCAGCGCCGTCCTACCGGGAACCTCCGGGCGTATGCGCCTGAGGGCGGATGTATCCGACGACGGACAGCCTTCCCCCGTCACCACCCAATGGAATTTGCTCAGCGGCCCGGCCGCCGTCACCTTCGACAACGCCACCGACCGCGACACCCGCGCCACCTTCATCCAGACGGGGAAATACATTCTACGATTGACCGCCAGCGACTCCGAGCTGACCACCACCAAGGATGTGACGGTGCATGTCGGAAACGCGGACCCGACAAGCCCCGCACTCTGGCTCAAACTGGATGAAAGCTCCGGCACAGCCGCGACGGACATCTCAGGAAACAGCAACCATGGCACCCTCACCGGGAGTGCAAGCTGGCAGACCGACGCGGTTGCAGGACGAGCCTTAAGACTCAACGGGTCCAACAGTTACCTCAACATTCCCGACGCGGCGACACTCGAGCCGGGCAGCGCCTTTTCACTCAGTTACTGGTTCAAGGCGAATTCTTACAACACCGCGGGGGCCGGCTTGGTTTCCAAGCGGGATGCACCGACGACCAACAACTCCTTCACCACCTTCCTCCAAGGAAACCCCTTGGACGCCGCCTACAAAAAAATCAGCGTGGATATCAACGGCAATACCAGCCGCTTTACAAGCAGCACCCAGTTCGCCTTGGGAACCTGGTATCATGTCACCGTCGTTTACGACGGAACGCAGCCCGCCGCACAGAGGGCCAGACTCTATGTCAACGGATTGCTTGACGCAACCGCCAGCGAACCTTTCACCTCGGTTCCGGATTATCCCTCGGCCATCAAAATCGGCCTCACCCACGCAGGCGCTTCGACTTGGTTCGACGGGGCCGTGGACGATATCCGTTTCTTTCAGCGCGCCCTGACCGATTCCGAGATTTCCAGCCTGGCCGGCACCCTCAATATCGCCCCTCTTGTTTCCACCGGCACGCCCCCCGCGGCCACCAGCGCGGTTCCGGCCAACCTGTCGGGCTCGGTATCCGATGATGGCCGGGGCGGCGCACTCACCTCTTTCTGGGAATTGGTCAGCGGACCGGGAACCGTGGTCTTCGGCAACGCAACGGGCGCCTCCAGCTCCGCGACCTTCAGCCGGGCCGGTTCGTACCGCCTGCGTCTCTCCGCCTCGGACACCCAGGCCGAAACCAACAACGAATTGACCATCACGGTCTCGCCCAACTCCGCGGTCTTTGCGGACTTCATTCAAGAAGCATTCCCGGAAGGAACCAACCCGGCACTGCTCATCCCAAACGCAGATCCGGACGGTGATGGAGTTTCCAATTTGACCGAATTCGCACTGGGCATGAATCCTTCGCTACCGGATGCCAAGACTCACACCGGACTTGCCAACGGTCTTCCCGCATGGCAGATACCAGACTCTGGATCTGGTTTCCTCTCATTCACCATGCGCAGACCCAAATCACTTCTCGACATCAACTACCGGGTGGAGGTCTCGGGCAATCTCGGCACCTGGTCGGACGCCCTTTTGACCGGCCCCGCGCAGGACAATGGAAACGGGACGGAAACGCTGACCTACCGCGATACGGTGCCCATGTCTTCCGCCACAAAACGGTTCATCCGACTGCGCATCGAGCAACCGTGATTCATGCGCACGCCACCTGTCAGGTAGATTGATTGAACTGGGAACTTACCGCCGTCATCGCCGAGCATCAGGGCAGGTCACGTACGAAAATCCATCATTTCGGCCTGACGCCGGGCCAAGCCACCGCCATCACTTCCGCGGGGGCTTCTTGTGATTTCACCCTTACTTTGGTCCCGCTGGATCACGGAACCGGAAACAAAATCCGCCTGAAAGTCCGTTGCACCGCGGGTTCGGCGCGCGGAATCAGCCTCGGCCTGTGCTGGACGGATCATTCCTGGTCTGAGGAAAACTACGTCCTCATTCCCGGCTCGGTCTACCAAGGCAACCGTTTCGACGCCCTCAAACGGGGCTATCCACCCGGAATCCGCGATCTGGGCCAGCGCGATGACAAACAGCGGCTCGATATCGGGGATATTCCCAGGCTCTCGAATCTGCCGGGACCCTCGCACATCGACCAACTGTCGGTGGATGCCTCCATTCCAGGAATGGGTGTTTTCTTCCCGGAGCGGAAACGTGGCTGGCTACTACTGACCGGGCAGATGACATCGCTTGGCGCTTATGGCTTGGAGGTCATCGAAAATGGAGACCGAAGCCGGGCGGATCTTCTCTGGCTCACCCCCGGATTTCTGCATCCCCTAGCCCATGAGACAGGAATCAAGCCGGCCATCGGCGATCTCGCGGCAGCCCATCTTCATCCCGAAAACGGGTACCCTGTTGATTGGGCTGCTGGAGCGGAAGTTTTGCTGGAAGCGGAGCTGCACGAGTTTGACGCGGATACTCCGCAGGCCCTGTTCAGTCTGCTGATGGACCGCCGGAAGGCCTGTTTTCCAGATGACCCCCCACTGCCCAACATCCTTCCTATTTCAGCCGCATCCGATCTCATCCATTCAAAACAAAACGCGCAAAACTGGAACGAGGATCGAGGGATCTACCAGGTCGGTCTCCCCTGGCTTCCACGTCAGGATTCCCAATTCTGGCAAAACGGTTGGATTGGTGGCGGACTGGCCACTCTTCCTCTCTACTTGGAGGGCGACGCCAGCAGCAGGGAAAGATCCAAAAGGAACATGGATTTTTTGCTCCGTGAGGGCGTGTCCGAACGGGGTCTTTTCAAGGCCATCATGTCCCCTTCGGGAACATGGTATGGCGACGGCTATGCCGACTGGGACGGAGGCCCCGAGCCCCACACTCTCAGCAGACGGAACGGTGATTGCCTGCTCTTCGCGCTTCGCATGCTTCATCAGATGCGACGCCGGAACGAGCCCATCCCCCCCTCTTGGGAGTCAACCCTGCGGAAATCCGCCTCGGCCCTCTGCGAGATTTGGCACCAGGAAGCAGACTTTGGCTACTTGATTGATTATGAAACAGGCAGGGTGGTGATTGGCGGATCCACATCGGGAGCCCTCATTCCCGCCGCCCTCGTCATGGCCGGGGATTATTTTCAAGATCAGGGGTTTCTGCGGGTTGCGGGGGAAAGCGCGGAACATTACGCCAAAGAAGATTTGGCGCGGGCAGTCACCACTGGCGGACCGGGAGACGCTGCGCAGGCGCCGGACTGTGAATCCGCCTTTTCTTTGGTGGAAAGCTTCATCGCCTTGTACGAGGCCACGGGCGAAGCCCGCTGGCTGCAAGCCTCACTCGACGCGATTGCCCAGGCCTCATCCTGGGTCATTTCTTACCGCCATCGGTTTCCTGAACAATCCACCTTTGCCAAACTCGGCATCGACGCCCGCGGGACCATGCTGGCCAACGCCCAGAACAAGTGCGGCGTGCCCGGAATCTGCACGCTTTCCGGCGTGGGTCTGTTGCGTGCCTTCCGCGCCAGCGGAGACCACAGGGTTCTCGAGGTATTGCGCGAAATCGCCCACTCGCTCCCCCAGTTCGTCTCAAGAGAGGACAGGCCGATTGCCGCAAATATCACCTGGGGTCATCCCGGAAAATCCTTCCTTCCGCCCGGCTGGATCTGCGAACGGGTCAATGTCACGCCATCCTGGAACGAGCCTCTGGGCGAACAGGCGGCCTATTCGTGCTGGTGCGAAGTGGCCCTGATGCTGACGTGGTCCGATCTTCCGGGCGTGTACGCGCAATCCGACACGGGTCTGATCTGCTGCCTGGACCATATCCTGGCGGAATGGATGGATTCTGGCCGCCATTCGCTGCGCTTGACCAATCCGACGGATTTTCCCGCCCGGGTAAAAATCCTCGCAGAAACAGCAGAAGGGGCCCGCCGGCACCCACTGCCAACCAACTTCGGATCGGATCTCCCGCAGGTTCAGATTCTCCCGCACAGCAGCCGTGATTATCTTCTTTGATCCTGCCCGAGCATCGATTCTTGGTTCGCAGCAACCAGGGATCAGTCCGGGGCCAAGTATGCGCCAAGCTCCTTCCGCAGGAAAACCAGGGAGCGTTTGGCCTGTTCGACCGTGCCGCATTCCACGCTCAGGAAGATCTCACGGTCCACCGGCCCAAGAATCTCGGCCACCCGCTTCCAATCCACCACGCCTTCCCCACAGGCGCAACCCACCGGCGTGCCCGTGACCTTGCCACGTTCCGCAGAACTCTGCGCCATGCTGATGTCTTTGGCATGAATGTGAACCACGTGGTCGCGCACTTTGCGGAGACCTTCAGCGGGAGCAGTCCAGGGCTAATCCGGATCCATTTCTAGGGCAGCCACTACCAATGGCTAATTAACTGCAAGATTCAGCAGCACAACTCAACTCCGGGGAATCAAATGCAACACGGCTTCCACATGAGTGTGGTGGCACATCAAATGCCACAAGGGGATGTATGGTCTTTACGACGGCGACGGGTCACCACAGCGCAGAATAAAATACCCAAGCCAAGCATGGCGTAGGCACTTGGTTCGGGAACCGGGCTGGCGCTCAGCTGAAAGCCATTGAACGCTCCCTCGCTAGCTCCGTCATTGTACCACGAAAGAACAATGGTGCCGCTGCCGTCGCTTTTCAGCGAACTGGACGTCGCATAGGTGAATGCGTTGTATGTCTGACCGAGCACGAAGGATGTGTTGTTGCCAGCATTGATGATGGTTTTGGCGACACCAATCCCGCTTCCCGAGTAGGTGGAGTTCGCACTGAACGTGGTGCGGTCGCTACCGTATTGTGTATTGATCCCGAAGACATAGAGGTCGTACTGCGTGTTGGCGGCGAGACCAGTCAACGTAAAGGTCTGTGTCCCTGTGGCATAGGCATAGTCATCGAGCAAGGATGTGGTGTAATTGGCATTGCCCGGGAAGCGCATTTCCTGATAGGCACCGCTGAAGGTCAGGGAAAATCCGACAGAAGTGGCGGTGACCCCATCAGATGCCAGCAGGGTGCCGTTGCTGGTGTAAGAGCCCGGCGAAAATTGGGTTCCGCCGGTGACGCTGACCCCATTCCAGTAGGCGCCGGACCCGGGAGCGGGGCTGGCTGCAGAGCCGCCGAGCTTATCCATAAAAGTGACCGTGTTGCCGACATTGAAATCCACATTCACGAGGATTTGTGCACGACCGGCTTGTGGCAGGGCCGCAAGGGCAACAACAAGAGAAAAGGCTTTAATGCAGCGATGAATGGCTCTCATGCATCGACGCTAAAGCGGACCAAGCTATGGCGGCAACGTGGTTGATTACTGAAGCGCTTCAGCCGGGGCCGGGCGCATGGTGGACCCCTCGTGCCACTGGCCAATCACCTCGACACGGATCGGTGTGAGGGTTGTGCCTTTACGGCCGGAGAGCACGGAGTTGTGGAGGAGTGCGACTGCTTGACGATCGGCCTCATCGTTCTTCTGAAGAATCCCGGTCAGGCCGTTGCCGGTGGGGGGGCACATGCAGGCAGCAATAGCCGAGATCCTCAGAGACATGGATGCCCCGGGCGGCAAGATCTTCGGGCAGTCTCGATCCCTCATTGGCGATGACAGCGTCGGGCTTGGCCTTGTCATACCAACGGAGAAATTGGTCGATGTTCCAGTCATCCAAGAAAAGAGGTTTGTCGGCCAGAGTGCCACCGAAACACTCAGATGCGTAAGCAAACCCCATTTTCCAATCAGGGAACCATTTTGAGGAAACGGCAAGGCCGATCCTGTTGTAGGATCTCCGCCGGCATTCGCGGACAGCAAGGATGACATCGCTGTACGAATGGGCGATGACCGAATCGAATCGTGCCTGCAAAGGGTGGGGCGAGGATGCGACCACCGCGTAGTCCTCCCAAGGGAACCGGATCTCGTAGTGCCAGTTGTAGAAATCGACGAGAAGTTCAACGGTTCCTTTTTGATAAAGGATGCGTGCGAGCTGGTCGGCCTCTTTTTGGGTCCCGGGAAGGACATATCCCTCCATATGATAGCCCAGTTCGCGGAGATGTGATTTGAGATTGGATCCCTCGGGGTGGTCTGATGTCTGGGCTTCGATGGTCAGCCGTCCAGCATGGCCGCTATGGTTGATGAGGTAGGCTACTGTCCCACGGAAGGGGGTCCTTTGGACTGAAGACTGTATCGAGAGTGCGCGTGCGGCCGAGTCGGGCACGTAGCCCAGTGTCTTGGCGGCCGTTCTGACCTTAGCGGCCGTTGCTGCGGAGATGCCCCGCGGTGGCTCGTGCAAGGCCATGCTGGCAGCGGCCAGGCTCACGCCGGCTTGGCGCGCGACGTCTACCAGCCGCACCCTCGGGTTCATGGACATCGCTTAGACCCTCGTTCCTTGGCTGGTCAAGTGCAATCTCGGCCTCCGACTTATCCTTGGACTTGAAAACCGCAGTTTTGTGCAATCGGGATGGGATATCTAGAAAAAGCTTCTCGAATAGATCTGTGCAAGTTCTTCGACATGATAAATAAACTAATTATGCATGACCAGTTTCTTACTGATGATGTATGAGCCCCGCCCCCCCTCCAAACTGCCGCTGGCAATACCTTTATTACTAGGAGTAGGCGAATTGAATGATTAGCTTGGCCAGGAAAAGCGTGGGTGGGGGAATGCGGAATGAACCGGGTAGGGCCGCCCCTGATCTGAGGCGGAAGCGTCGATGGCTTCCATGATTTCAATGACGTGGGCCGCTTGGTGAGCCGAGCAGGGGTGGGGAACACCAGCTTCAATGGCGCGGGCAAGTTCACGCACACCACGTCCGAACTCAATGCCGTCGACGCCAGGGTCCGGGCGCTCGACTGCAGTCAGCGGTTGACCGGCTTGGCAGGATTCAACTCGCGCGTTGAAAAGGAAGCTGCTGCCGAGAATAAGCGAACCGGCGTCGCCGTGGAACTCGACCGCGCTGCCCTGCTGTGTGCCGAGGTTGTAGAAATTGCCTGACAGCCTGGCAGCACAACCATTTTCGAAATCGAGCATTGCCACGATGAACTCCGGCTTTTGCAGAACGAACGGGGTTCCGTTCTGGGTGCGGCGTTCCGGCAGCAGAGTGCGTTGGAAGGATTGTACCGAGCGGACCGGGCCGAAAAATGCCGTCAGAAGTGTGAGCGGATAGATGCAGACATCCCACAGCACTCCGACTTCATAAAAACAGGACGGGTTCGGGTGCCAAGATTCGATTCGTCCGTGGTTTATTTCCGCGAAGACTTGGCGGATGCGGCCGAGTGCGCCCGAGGCAAGAACAGCGGCGGCAGACTGCTGGGCCTCACCGAGCCAAGTGGAAGGGGCGGAAGAAAGCCTCAGGCCGTGTTTGTCTGCTTGGGCGGCGAGCCTCTGCGCGGCAGCTGCGCTGAGGGCGAGGGGTTTCTCGGTGTGGACATGCTTTCCGGCGCCAAGGCAACGGGCCACCACTTCTTCGTGGGCATGATGAATGGTCAGGTTGACCACCAGATCCACGGCCGTATCGGCGAGCACTGCGTCCAACGTTGGATAGCTGCGGCCTCCGAACTCGTTGGCGAAAGCATCCGCGCGCGGAAGATCGAGGTCGAAGAATCCGGTGAGTTTGATTCCCGGATAGGTCAGCAGGTTGGAGGCATAGGCCTTGGCGATGTGGCCGCAGCCAACGATAACGGTGTTCAGGGGCATAAAGGTTGGGAAGGTCAAATGAAGTCTGTGCGAATCAGGCCAGCCAGGAACGGACACGACGGAGGCTCTCGCGGCACTCTTCGTCCGGATTGTGCGTTTCGGGTTCGTGTTCAATGCCGATGGGTCCGGTGAAGCCACCCGCCACGGCGGCACGCAGGACCTTTTCGATGCCCACGATACCATCGCCCAGGGTGCAGGTTTCGTGGCCGGAATCGATGAGGTCGTAGCCAGTGGGCTCCTTGCGCCGGGCCTTTACGTCCTTGGCGTGGAAATGGAAGAGCCGCGGAAGGAGGCGGGGCAGTTCAGCGGCGGCATCAAAACCCTTGGTGCCCGCCCATCCGGTGTCGTAGGCGACACCAAGCACATCCTCATCGCCTTGGCCGATTTTGGCAAGGATCTCAGCTCCAGAGGTTTCGGGATGGTTTTCGTAGGCTAAACGAAGTCTGAGGTTCCGTAGTTCCGAAACCAGGGATTTGCGGTCGGAATCCAGAAGGCCGTGCGAGCCGCTAATGAGATCCGTTTCGAGGGCGCTCATAACTCGCGCACAGACGCGAAGATCTTCGGTGCTTGAGCCGCCGTACCAAAGATATGCGCTGACCCGCATGCCGTGGCGCTTGAGGGTGGCAGAGGCGATCTCAAGGTGACGTGCGGTGGCCCATTCCGGGTGGAGGTGGGCGCACCAGAGGTCCAAACTGGAAAAGCCGAGTTTGCTGATGCTGGAGACGAGCACCTCGAAGCGCTCCGCAAAATGTTCCGCCGCGCGGTGGAGGTCGTTGGTGGCGCGGTCGCCCTGCATCCAGCCCCGCGTCATCTGGAAGCCGAGGGGTTTGGAGACAAGGTTGGCGGTCATGTAGGAGAGAGGATTCGTGGGTTTCATTGGTGGGACAAGAATGGGTTAAGTAACAGAAGGATTCTTTCCTTTTAACGCGAATCATTCTTCTTTATTGATATTTTGTGATCATTCTCACTGCCCGAGAAATCCTGCGTGGAGAGGTCAAACAGCAGCACGCGATGCGTCTGCGCGGAGTAGGTGCCTTTCCGTTCCACCGGCATGACTTTGCGGAGGTGTTCTGGGTCAGCCGCGGACGGGGAGTCCACCGGCTTGCGATTGGAAGCCAAGATCTTGAGCCGGGATTTCTGGGATTTATCCGGGCGGCGGATGCCCATGGTTATGAATCCGAAGGGGATGGGTTCCTACTCCACAACATCGCGTTTGACCCGCAGTGGCTGGAATCCTTCCGCCGAAGGCATTATCCAGGGAAGGACTGGCCATGGAGCGGACGGGGCGGCAGGCCCGTACACCGGCATCTGAGCCGGATGCAGATCGAGCGACTGGCCCTTGAGTTCGCCGCTTTGGCTCGATCAACAGGGAAGCCACGCGATGCCGAGCGATTTCTGCTCAACCTGCTGCACGTGGCCGCAATGGATGAACCGGACCGGTGGCGTTTGCAGGATAGGGCTCCTGTCTGGCTGGGCCGGGCCTTGCAAGAGTGGGAGGACCCGCGGCATTGGAGCGGAGGCACGCGTGCCCTAGCCCGCTTGGCCGGGAGAAGCGAGGAGCATGTGGCGCGTGTCGTGCGTAGGTGGGTCGGCTGCAGCCCGACGGATCTGCTCAACCGCCATCGCATGCAACACGCCGCACACTTGCTGGCCGCAACCGACCGAAAAGTGTTGGACATTGCCTTGGAGTGCGGCTGTGCCAGTCTCGGGCACTTTTACACGATCTTCCACCGGCACCACGGTTGTGCTCCCGGGAGTTACCGGAAACTCCAGCCCCCGCGCCCCATCTGAGACGTCGGCTCTCCAAACCGGGCCGGACCGATTGCTATGGTTTAGCTTGCTTTTTTAAGACGATAGAAGCAAGCGGGTGTCTGTTATCACATTGCTCCAGCCTTGGCGACCTCGGAGACATGAGTTACTTCAGACATCCGCTGGCGTGCGGGCTCAGGGCGTGCGTCGCTCCAGCATCGTCTTCACCTCTTGGCAAACCAAGGATGAACGCTGTTTTTCGCCAATGGCCATTCGACCCGTCCTTAGCGGACCAAGCACTTCGGTCTGCAGGATCGTGGATGTGCCCGGTTTTCCAAAAAAGCAATTCGAGTCCCGCTAGACGGGACCTTTGAACACATGGGGCGGGTAGGCGTTGTTCAAACGGTATCTACGCGGTGTCATTTGGAATCTGGCGCGGAAGAGCGCGTAAAAATGCCCAGCGTTCTCAAATCCGCATTCGGCCGCGATATCCAGAATGCCCCGGCCCGTTGTGCAGAGTAGGAGCGCCGCATGGTCGAGACGGGCCTCGTTGACGACCTCGGTCGGCGTGCGGCCTAGATGCCGTTTTAACGAACGGGCCAAATGTTCGGGACTGCGGCCGGCCAGAGTGGCGAACGCCCGCGTGCCACCGGCGAAACGCACTGGCTCGCGTATGCCTTTACAGGCCCCGGCCAACCACGCAGGCATAACGGAGGCGGGTTTCTGCCGTTCACAGCCTGACAGCAGCGATATCACTCCCGCCAGGAACGTTTCCGTATTGAACTCGTCCTGATTGCCTGCCTGTAATTCGTGGGAGAGGACGCGAAGGCGCGCGAGTTCGGCAGGGTTGAGCCAGTGCACCCGCTGGTCAATGGGGCGGCGGTCAAAGTAGTGCCCCCGCAAACGGGGAAAACGCCGCTTGAGACGGCTCCAGACAAAGACCGGAAAGGCGAAGTTGACAAAGTCGACCGAAGTGCCCTCGCGCGCAGCGGAGAAGGCGTGGCGATCTTCTGCGCGCGTCAGCACCATCATACCTGAGCGCAGGGGGCGCGAACCACCATTGATGTGCTCGATGCCCTCGCCGCTTTCAATCCAAAACAGCTCGTGGAACGTATGGGTGTGCGCGGCGTTGGGAGTCTGTCGGGCGTAATTCCATCGCGCGAATGTGCAAAAAATCCCCTTGGGCAGTTCGTCGAGGGTAATTACTTGCATCAATATAACGTATGATTTTGTCAGTTGTTGGCAAGACCAGCTATGGGAAATCGATTAAGATCTCATCAACCCATTACTCCAATCATGCTGCCCTCCAATCCTTTGCTCCAACTGACTTATCCCCGCGTCAAATCCGCCGAAAAACGCCTGCAAAAACTCATCTGGACCAAGGTGGCCGACTTGACCCTGGCATATGCGGGAAACACCAGGGACCACCAGAACGTCACCATCACCCCGAAGCTAAAATTCAAACCCATCACCCTCCCCTTCACCTGGGGCAAACTTTTTGACCAGGGATGGTTCCAGATCTCGCTTCCCAAAGAACTCCCGCCCGCACGCACCCCGCTCTACCTCCACTGGAACGACCAAGGTGAAGGAACCTTGCACATCGATGGCATCCCCTACTACGGCTTCGATGTGGCCCACCGCTACTGCCGACTTCCGGATTCGGTCCGCGGCAAAAAACTCCTGGTGGAGTCCCTCGCCCTCCAGAGCGCCATCTGGCACCCCTCCGCCACCGGGATGTCGGACCAAGGATCCGTCTTGAGCGAGGCCGCGCTATACAACCGCGATGATCTGGCCTGGAAGGTATGGCATGATTTCGTCGTGCTCATCGATCTCCTCGAAGAGGAAATGAAGACCAACTTCCCGCAAACCAAACCCACTGCCTGGGGCGTCGGATTCCAACCGGCGACGGAGAACCTCACCCCGTTCTACCGCCGCCTCCTCCGGCTGTTGGACGATGCGGTGAACGCATTCGACTCCGGTGGCCTGAAGGCCTTGGACCGGGCCCTCACCACAACCTATGCCTCTTTCCGGGGGCAGGGCCTGCCCATCACCGCCACCCTCACCGGCCACGCCCACATCGACCTTGTGTGGCTCTGGCCCGAACGCGCAGGCGAATACAAAGCGGTGCACACGTTCTCCACCATGAACCGACTGATGGATCTCTACCCCGAATTCCGTTTCGGCTACAGCCAGCCCGCCAGCTACGCCGCCGTGGAACGGCGTTCCCCCGCATTGATGAAACAGGTCAAATCCCGCATCGCCCGGAAGACCTGGGAGCCCGTGGGTGCCACCGAGGTGGAATCCGACACCCTGCTGGCCTGCGGCGAAGCCCTTGCCCGCAGCTTCCTCGTCGGCCAGGAGCATTACCGCCAGATCCAAGGCCAGCGCTCGCGGGTCCTCTGGATCCCGGATGTCTTCGGTTACTCCGGCTGTCTTCCCCAGATCATGCGGCAAACCGGGGTCGACTATTTCTTCACCACCAAGCTCACCTGGTCGAACATCAACAAATTCCCCTACAGCAGCTTCCTCTGGCGCGGAATCGACGGATCGGAAGTGCTGGTCCATGTCACGCAGGACAATGGCTACAACCAGGCCGTCAGCACCAAGGAAGTCAAAACCGGCGCACTCGCCTACCGGCAGTCCGATGTGCATGACGAATACCTCTGCCCGACCGGTTATGGCGACGGCGGTGGCGGTGTCACCGAGGAAATGTGCGAACGTGCCCGCCGTCTGGCGGACATCGCTTCCATGCCCAAGGTCCGCTGGGGCCGTATTGATGAATTCTTCGACCGCCTCAATGAGTGCCGGGACAAACTGCCCGCTTACCAGGGCGAGCTGTATCTGGAATACCACCGCGGCATCCTCACCACCCACGGGAATCTCAAGGCCGTTTTCCGCGGGGCCGAACGGGCCCTCCAAGTTTGGGAGGCCGTGCGCTGCGCCACCGGGGGCCGGGCCATTGACCCCAGAGCATGGGAGCGCGTCATCTTCGCCCAATTCCACGACTACATCCCCGGCAGCTCCATCGCTGAAGTCTACGAGGAGGGCCTGGCCGAACTCT
The DNA here is from genome assembly GCA_033875315.1 of Candidatus Methylacidiphilales bacterium. NCBI lineage: Bacteria > Pseudomonadati > Verrucomicrobiota > Methylacidiphilae > Methylacidiphilales > Methylacidiphilales bacterium. Next base: position 1,489 of record JANRJG010000040.1, on the reverse strand, counting down.
CCCGGATCACCCACACATGCCTAACCACAAGCACGCGCGAGCTAGGAAAAAAAATGGGAACGAAAGGCGGTTCGTCCTGCCTCTTCAACCCGCTGCCCTACACCCGAACCCATCTCCTGCGTTCGGGCAAGACCCCGTATACCGTGGTGTTGCCCCCGTTGTCTGGCGCCGCCCCCGGCAACCTGGCCCGCCGGGAGACCCGTGTCCCGCTTGAAGCCTCGGCCCAGTACCTCCGCTCGGAGCGCGTCGAGGCGCGTTTCGACCCCCAGGGACAGATCACCCGTCTGGTCGTCGACGGTCGTGAAATTGCACAGAGAGGCCCGCTCAACAGCCTCGCTGTCTATCCCGACCAACCGCATCTCTTCGATGCCTGGGAAATAGACCGCCAGTCACTCAGCAACGGCAAGAAGGTAAACGCCAAAGCCAAGCTGATCGACGTGGTTGTATCCGGCGACGAGGCCACCGTCATTTTTGAGAGGGCAGTATCAAGCAAGAGCCGCGTGACCATCTGTTACCGTCTTGAAGCCCACCTGCCCGTCTTGCACGTGCAGTATGATTTCGACTGGCAGGATCCCTCGAAGCTGGTCAAGGCGCTCTTTCCCACCGCCTACTATGGTCAGAACGTTCGTTATGGCGCGCCCTTCGGTTCCGTGCTCCGCGGGCAACATCCCGGCAAACCCCGGGACGAGGCCCAATTCGAGGTCGCCGGCAGCCGCTATGCCGCCGTCTCCGATGATTCCGAACTCCAGGGACTTGCGGTCATCACCGAGAGCAAATATGGCTTTTCCTGTCGCGAGGGCGTGCTGGGCGTATCCCTCCTGCGGAGCGCCCTGATCACCGGGGAGGATCCCGGACATGCCCGCCTCTTCAAGGCGAGCATCCGGCGGCCGGTCAAAACCGACACCCATTCGGATTTGGGCCCCCAAACGATCCGGCTGGCCCTGGGTTTCCATTCGCTTCTCAATCCGCGCGAGGAAAGCGCCGCCGCACTGGCCGACATCCTCTTCACACCCCCGATTGCGTATCGGGGCGGCAATATCTCCAGTCCGTTCCTTGGGCTGGAAGGTGGCGCCTCCCTCCTTCCCACCTGGGCCAAACCGATCGATGCCCGGAGTTGGATCCTCCGGCTCAATGAAGTCAGTGGCCAGCGTGGGATCGCCGACATCCGACTGGCCCCCGGCTGGACCGCACTCCCGGTCAACCTGTCCGAAGAGCCCACCCAAGGGAACAGGCCGGTCACCCGCATTTCGTTCAAACCCTACGAGCTGCTCAGCCTGAAAATCTTCCGCAAAAAGGGATAGACGTCAGACCAAACCGAATGCAGCAAGCTCGGGTTCGACCCCATAGGCTTAGAGCCTATCCGGATAACCCCCGTGGCCCGCGTGATGAGTGCCACCTGCCCGGGCCCGAGGAGGAGCGACCGCGCATATCGGGACGAGATACGCAAGGAAGAGACGACGAAGGGGGTGGGCAGGTGCCGCCATCACCC